>JAOACM010000717.1 GCA_026417845.1 Planctomycetota bacterium
GGGAATCTATGTCGAGCGTCGCGCGGCGCAGCGCCGCCTTCCGCGGCTCCTCGCCGGCCGCGCTCCACCCGGACATGCCGACCAGCTCGGCCATCTCGCCGGCCTCTTCCAGCGTCAGATAGCTGTCGGCCTCAGGATCCCCGGGAGTCGCTATGAGTTCGGGCGTCGCCATTTTCTTTCCTCCTGTTCTCCTGTAATCACGCCGAGGTACCCGTCCCGGCACGGGCGCACCGTCCGGACGCTGAGGGCCTGTCCGGAAGCCTCCGGCCCGGAGCCTGTACGCTGAACGATCCCCACTGCCAGACGGGGGAGTCTGGGGCCAGGCTCCAGGCGCCTGCCCGGAATCTCCGGCGCGTAACCTGGAGCCCGTCGAGAAACCTCTGGCGCACAGCTTATGCGCTCAGCGTTCCCCAATCGCCCTGCAGGGAGTTTCTGGACAGGTACTTGCACGCACCGGCGACACCACTGCCTGGCGGGGAAGCCCTTGGACAGCTGCCATCTGCGCGCGCACCTGCGAGCCGCGCCGGCGCAGAACGATCCCGCCCGCCGGGGATGGCCGGCCGGTTCGGACGCGATCTCCTCCCCGGCCGGCCCGGCCCCGGCCACCGCTTACGCCGCCTTCACCCCGACTATCTGCCAGATCGAATCCGGGTAGTCGGTGGCAAACCCGGCCATGAACCAGTTCATGTCGTTGTATTCGAACGCCCCGGCCCGCCTCGGCTCGGCGATCTCCAGCATCCTGTTGTGGATGCCGAATATGCCGTCCATACCGATGCGGCACACGGTGACGCGGCTGCACGTGTTGCAGGAACCCTGCGTCTCGTTGAAGGGCAGGATGTCCTCGAGCGCCCCAGTGGTATCGTTCGGCGCCTTGCCGACCGGCAGTATCGGGATGCCCTTGTAGGTCTGGACGAACATGTCGGGCGACAGCCCGCCCTGATTAAGCACCACCTGCTTCTGGACGCCGATCTCCAGGTTGTTGATCTGCCTGGCGAGCGTCCTGTTGCATAGTATCAGGTTGGCGCCGGGCACTTTCTCGATGGCATCGTCCAGCAGGTCAGAGGTTATCGTGCCGCCGTTCTCGCCGGCGGGGGTCTGGAGCGAGTTGTCCGCGCAGAACTCGTTCGCCCCGTGCCACTGCGCCCCGCTCGAATGATCCCTGTCGCCCTTGAACCACATGCGGAACAGGCGGGCGCCGATGTCGCGGAGCTTCTGGGTGAGCAGGCCCGCGCGGAGGACTCCGGTGGTGTCGCCCAGGATCATGTTGATGTCAATCTTCAGGTCGCCGCCGGCGGCCCTCATCACGAACGTGTACTGCTGGACGCCCGGGCTGCTCTCTTCGAAATCCTCGTTCATCGCGCGGGTGGCCGCCCTGGTGCTGGATGTCGCCCTGTTGGTGACATTTGCCTGGCCGCCGACCGGCCTGAACGGCATTATTTTCAGCAGCGGCCAGCCGCGCGCATCCGACAGCGCCTCTACGGCGCCGAGCGTCTGCAATCTCCCTTTCTCGTCGGTTATCAGTTTCGCCCAATCGGTCAGAGTCAGCATGTTCCGTTACCCTCCATGTATCCCCTTCCGGCGCGACCGTTCGCGTTGCGCCGCGCCACGCCGGCGGCAGCCCGTAAACCGG
>JAOACM010000718.1 GCA_026417845.1 Planctomycetota bacterium
CGACACCGCAGCGCTACGCCTCATCCACGTCGGCCCGTAGTACGAATACGTTGAGGTTGTCGCGGGCGGAGCGCCTAAGAAAAGCTTACCGGCTTGTCGGACGGTGCACCAATGGAAAAGACCAAGGTGCCTGTCGCATCAACCTCCGTCGGTCCGACCGCTCCCGACCGGAGCCCCAACTACAACGCAATTGCCTTTCTTGCCTAAATTTCACGCTATCAAACGATTTTCAAATCCTTTCTACCTTTCTTATAGCTGCCAAGATGGGGCCATCGGCGACCTCGATCACTTCGCACACCACCTCGTCGCCAGGTGCGAATTCCCAAGACTCGCCGTCCAAGTCGGGAGGCTTATCGAGTATACGGTAAATGTTATCATATAGATGCTCGGCCTGGACCGGACGCCAAACATCCACATTTTCACCAAGAAGAGGCATGTAGATTTGTACTATGCGAGTCATGGTAAGTCTCCGCTTCCAAGCCCATATTTGAAACCCGGACCGCCAACATGAATAACTTCGTTGGTCACCTTGTCAACGACCACCGATTGTCCTGTTTTGGGATGCACATACCTTATAGCTGCGTTGCCGGTTGCCTTATTTACGGCGGGGATCTGTTCACCAAAAGCTACTGCCTCCACGATCATTTCTGCTGTCCAACCGCGGGCTTCCATTTGTTTCGATATTTTCGGATTAATCTTTGGTGCAGATGAAGATTTCCCAATATCGCCAACCGTCTTCTCAACATTTTTCGTAACCCCTGCAATATCTTTTGACGTCTTGCCCCTCCGCGCCTCGCCCAGCCACTCCGCCAGTTCGCGGAGGCGGCTCTTCGCCCACTCGCGGTACGGCGCGGCGCCCTCCGCCTTGAAGAAATACGCCGCCGCAGCGGCGACCGCGACAGCGACCGCTATCTTACCCCTGTGCTCCCAGGCAAACTCCGCAGCCTGCCGCCGCCCCTCGGCCGTACAGACGAACTCGATGAACGCAAGCTGCATCGCCAGAGTCTGGATGTCCGAGGCGTACACGCCGCTTATCGCGTTCAGCTGCCGGACCGAGGCGGACGCAAATGCGTCCCGCGGGACTGTGATCAGCCCCGCAGCGATGCGCTCGAGCGTGTACAGATAATACGCCCCGATGTCGGCCGGCCTCATCAGCCCCGGATCGAACGCAAACCGCGCCACGCCGCCGGCAAAGTTCAGATCGGCGGCGACGTACAGATTCCCGCCGATCATCACCGCCGCGAAATCGGGCACCCTCTCCACGAGCGCCCTCATCTCCGGGTCCATGATGAGCGCGTTCCGCCCGCCGAGGGCGCGGCGGAGGGCCGGCCCGACGAGGATGCCCCTGATGAAGCGGAAATGAGTCGCGTCGGGGTTGGCGGCGAGGAACGCCTGCAAACCCGCCTTGGTTTCCTGCGGGACTCCGCCCGGCGGCTCCGGCACCGGCGAGCTTATTCCCGGAGCGAAATCGCTCTCGTCGTTCCATCTCCATTCCCATTCCCAGGATCCGTCTTCGCGCTGTATCTTGAAGGCCTCCCAGAAGAGGCCGGTCGGGTCGAAGCGGTTTGCCGGGTCGCCGGAGGCGTAGGAGTAGAGGTTCAGGCCGGCGGAGTAGCCGATCGGGTCGG
>JAOACM010000719.1 GCA_026417845.1 Planctomycetota bacterium
GGGGCAATTCCCTTCATCCGTGCCGGCGGGAAGGGTAGGGGACGAGATCCGCTCGAGCCACCAGGGAGAACGCGAGCGGTAGCGAAGGCCGCCGGCCTGTCCGCCGCCGCGGCGCCCCCGGAAACGGCGCCGCCGTCCATTCCCGTGCGGGGCGCGCGTCTTCAACAGGGGGGCGGCCCGGGGCGACTATATACTGACGGAGGGCCGCGCGGCGGGCAGGGTTATCCGGCCCGATGGAGGCCGGAGACCCGGAAGCGGGGCGGCGGGGAAGATGTCGAACCTGAGCGATGCCGAGCTGGTGCGCCTGAGCCTCCTGGGGGACAAGGATGCCTTCGGGGAACTGATAAGACGTCACCAGGGGACGGTGATGGCGGTTTGCACCTGGCGCGATGCCGACATGTGCGACATCGAGGACGCCGCGCAGGAAACGTTCCTCCGGGCCTTCCGCGGACTGTCCGGCCTGAAGGACCCGTCGCGGGTCGGGGCCTGGCTGGTCGGGATAGCCCAGCACGTAGCGCGCGACAGGGCCAGGGCGGCATCCAGGAACCGCGAGATCGGCGCGGGAAACGAGACGCTGGACGGGAGGGAAGGCCGGCACGGACGGCCGGACCTGTCGCCCGAGGAGAATGAGGAACTGGCCATGGTGCTCAGGGTGCTGGCCGAACTGGACGAGTCCCACCGTGCGGTCGTAGCGATGAGATACTTCGAGGGGTTGAGTTCCAGGGAGATAGCCGAGAGGCTGGGGGAACCGAGGAGCACCGTGCGCAGCAGGCTCCATTACGCCTTCCAGCGTCTCCGATCCGCCCTGGCCGTCAGGCGGGCCGGACCATGAACGCGATGGATTGCGGCGAGGTCGAAAGACAGATCGGGCGGCTCCCGTACGGCGAGCTGAGCCGGGTGGAGATCGAGACGCTCATGGACCACGCGGCGGCCTGCGCGGCGTGCCGGGAGCGTCTGATGGCGGTCCGGAGCCTGGAAGCGATCATCGGGCGCAATCTGAAGAGGCTGGGTGGCGATCCGACCTTCGCGCGACGGGTGATGGAGCGGCTGGAGCGCGAGGAGGCGCGTCGGGCACGGGGGACCGGTGAAAGAACGCCCGCCCCGGGAGCGGAGACCGGAGGCACCGAGGGCGGAGCAGGCGTTCGCGGATGGAGCGCCGCTGACGCCGCGCTGGTCAGGGATCGCCGTGTCCTGATCGCCGTTCTGGTGGCGGCCGCCGTCCCTGTCGTAATGCTCGCCCTGTTCCTTCCGTCCCGCGGCCATCAGGAAAAACCGCGGGGCGACGCCGCGATAAGGATTCTCGCGGCGACGGGAACCGTGCACGTGCTGCAGAAGACCGGTAACGGGTTGAGCGCCTTCCTCCCCGCCATGGCCGGGATGTCGCTCCGGCCAGGCGATCGTCTCGCCGGGACGGGCGCGGGCGGGGGAGCGGTGAGGCTGGCGCGGGCCGCCGCCGGGACGCCGGACCGCACGGCATTCAGCGTCAGGTTCAGGGATGGGGCCGAGGTGGCCGCGCTGCCCGATGGGAACATACGCCTGGCGAAGGGTGAGATACTTATCTCCGTGGGACGCCTGCCCGAAGGATCTCCGCCTTTTTCCGTCGAATGCGCCGGGGGCAGGGCGGAGG
>JAOACM010000720.1 GCA_026417845.1 Planctomycetota bacterium
CCCTATGAGTCTCAGCTCCGCCGCCCCGAATTTCAACGGAAGACGGGACAAGGCCGTTCTCCGGCATATCTCCTTACGGCCGGAAACGGGTCGTTTTCGGCCACATCTTTCAACGCCTTTTCCGCCTCTTCTCCGCCCAGTATTCCCAGAGCGTGTACGATGTGGAAACGATAGTCAAATCTGAGCCGTCTCAACGGTTTCACCAGATCCGGGACCACCCTGCGATCCCCGATGACCGCCAGGACGTCCGGTATGTATCTGGTCCCTGGGGCTCCTTTGGGGACTTCGGCCCAGGTTTTAAGCAGCGGCTCCACTGCCTTCGGGCTGCCGATCTGGGCAAGGGCTTTGCACAGATGCAGCTTGAGGTCTCCGTCTGCGGCAGGCCAGATCTCCAGGAGGAAATCTATGGAATCGGGATGGCAACCGAGATCTTCCGCAGCCTTCCATCGCTTGATGTCATCCTTTTCGCTTTTCATGATTCCGATAAGCTCTTCCATAGCGCGCCTGTCTTTTGACACGGTGCGTCTTTGAGGGAAGAACCCGCTGCTTTCCATAGGATCATCCTCCGGATATTCCACCGGACGCGGAGCCGTCATGTCCGCCGGGTGTGGGAAGGGCTTCAGGAATTCCTTCTCGGCCTCCCCGGCGGAAAGCGAGGCATCTCCGGTCCCGCCGGCAGGTGCAGCGGAAAACTCGATGGCTTGCATACGAAGCGGGCCGACGTTGAAGGCCTGATCGTAATTGTCGAGAGCCTTCTCCTCAGCGGGCTCGACGTTTATCTCAAAGTAGAAAGGCAGAGAAGAGATCAGACACTTTTTCTGCCTGGGCTCGCCCGAAACCGAATACTTTACATTCATCGTTATTATGGCGCCTTTCTTCATTTCTCCCGATACCCGCAAGACGTTTTTCCCAGGTCTCAGATTAGGCAAGGTTCGTTTGTTGCACTGTCTGTATGCGGTTATCGCAAAGTCAGACATTCCCGCTCCCAGCACGTTGCCCGCAGCGGTGAATTCTGCCCGCACGAGAAACTCATAATGGGAGTATACGCTTGGCCTGCCTCCTTCGCGCGCGAGGCGGCCGATGTTGAGGCGTATCTTTTCCCTGCCCTGCTTTTCCTTGGTATACAGCCGTTTCCAGGTTTTCCCGCGGTCGAGCGAAAGGGAAAGCGCGCAGACATCAGCCTCGCCGTCTTTAATCAGCGTTGCCTCGATCTCTGCGTCGACGGCCACGAAGGGCGAGGGCATCCTGTAGACGAAATATGCCGGTTCGCCCTTTCTGGCCGGGTGCAATATGTTTCCGCCGCCCTCCAGCGGCGAGCATGCCGTGTTGACCGAACCGGGAAAGAGGGCGATGTCATAGCCTTCCGGGGCAAGGTTAACCTTGAGGCTCTGAGTTTCCTGGCCTATGGCCGCGTAGACTCCGTCATCGCGTCCCGGCCGGTACTCATACCCCTTAGGAACCGACAGTTTCGGCCCTTGTTTCCCGTAAGGTATGAAGAAGCCTTCATTATCCCACTTCAGCTCGACGGTTTCTCCGTCTTTGAAGAATATTTTTGAATTATGGAAATCCCCTTCTCTAAGGTTGACAGGTCTCCATTCGGAAATTATGCATTTTGCAC
>JAOACM010000721.1 GCA_026417845.1 Planctomycetota bacterium
AGTCTATCCTGAGCGAAAGGATGCCGCTGACCCTGGCCAAGCTCACGCGCACATCCTCGTAAGGGGTTTCTTCCGACTTCAATTGTCTTTCGACCATGCTGCGGTACTCATCCAGCCTGTCGGGGTCAAGGGTAAACGTCGTGGGTATATGGCCTACGCCGAAGTTCTCCCATATTTTCATAGGGTCCCGCGGGTTCGGCCCTTCGAAGAAGACCGGAGGCCTTTGCAGAACCGCCTCGACAGCCTTCTTCCCGAAGGCTTTGAGCATTCCCCGGAATACCTCGCGCACCTCCCTCTCCGTTACCTTGCGCCACCCGTCGGGTATCTTCAGCGAATAGCCGGCCTCAGCATCGGCGTAATGGCGCTGCTCCGCGGCTTCCTTCCTCTCTGCGGCCTTTCCCGCCGGCGAGGCCGCTTCCTGACCGCCGCCATCCACAGGGAACGCTTTCCCGTCCGGTCCAGGCCCGCCCTCCACCTTCATAAACGCTTTCCCGGCGCGCTTTTCCCTGCCTGGCCCCCCTTTCGTCTCAGCCCCCGCGTTCTCTTCCCGCATGGCCTCCCGCCCCGCAGCCACGGAGGCAGCATCTTCCCCTCCGGCATCCAGCCTCCCGCTTTCCTCCGCCGCCGTCGCTTTCCCCGCTCCGAGCGCGAAGGTGCACGCCTGCACAGCCAGTATCGCTCCCAGACATACCCTTGCGAGTATCCTCGATACGGTCGCCATATATCCTCCCATCAGGTCCACTCCCCGGACAGGCCGGAGCCGCATCCGGAATGCGCTGGCGGAGGTGTGCCAGCCTCCGCCTTCCGAAGACCGGCCCGCTCCATCCGCCGGATCTGAAGCCGGGCCGGATTCGTCCGGGCGGACGGACTATAAGCCGTCCATCGAACCGCAGCAACGTCAGGAGGAGGCGCATCCGATCCCGGCGAACGCTCCGGCCGCAGGCGCGATATGGACGGGCGGTGCGCGATCCCGCCAGGGTCCGGGTCCGCCATGGCGCGATGTCGCACGTCGCACCTCCGAATGAAGGCCCGCAGGCCCGAAACGCGCACGGCGGAGGCATGGCGGCGGCCGGGTCCCGCGCATCGAATTCCGGAGAGTCCGGTTGCGTTGTTGATTTGCCGGGCGGTATCAGAGAAGAGCGCGACGGACGGTTACAGGCAGGGCGGCGCGAGCTTACCTCCGGCGCTCGCTGAAAGGCGCTTGGGATAAAAATCGCGAAAAACACTGTCCGGCGGGAACGCGTTCTCTCTGAAGAGCAGGGGCGAGAGCTCCCACCGCCCGCGCAAATCTCCATTCGTCCGGGGACAGAGCAACCGGTTTCATATTGCCGGTTGCGGAGGCCGGGCGAAGGCGCGAATATATTTTGGAGGCTCGGGGTCGGGGACAGGTGCGGGGCGGGGTGCGCCGGCGGCGTCGCCGGAAAGCGGACGTCCGTCCGGCATGGGATCCCATTCCTGACGGGAGGCCGCCGGTAAGCGGGGCGCAGGGCCGTGGGCCGGAATCTGGATCCCGACCGGCGCGCTGCGGGAGCGGGATGGGCACCACCGCGCCTGGCTGAGCGGCCCGCCCGCCCAGGCGGCCGCTCCTAACGGCAGCCGGGGACGGCGGGGGGAAAAC
>JAOACM010000722.1 GCA_026417845.1 Planctomycetota bacterium
CGATCATAGCGAGGGAACCCCACGTGCGCGGCAGGGCGGCGATCGCGCTTTCGCCCGACGGGAAGTACGCTTATGTGACGGGGTTGGCGGGCAAGGCGTGGTGGCCGGGGCCGGCGCATCATGTCGTCTACAGGTTCGACCTGACTGTTCCGCCGGAGATGCCGAAGGGCGAGATCGCCGAGCCGTTCCTGGGCGAGTACGGGGTGGCCGGATCGGACGAAAAGCACTTCAAGGATCCGTCTGGCGTATCCGTTGATGCGGCTGGGAACCTGTATGTCGCCGACAGGGGCAACGACAGGATCGCCGTGTTCTCGCCGTCGGGCAAATTTGTGCGCTCCATTCCGGTCAAGGCTCCGTATCAGGCGGAGGTGCATGGACGGACGGGCGACATCTATGTCGTTTGCTCCGAAGGCAAACGGTTCAGGCTCGCGAAACTGGCGAAGGCGGAAGACTTCAAGCAGACCGCCTCGATCGAGCTGATCGCGGCGGACAGGACCACACCTATCGCGGCACTCGATTCATCGGCCGAGCGGCCCGCGGTGTGGTACGTGTCCGGTCCGAGGGAGATACGCAAGCTGGAAGACATCGGCGGCGCCTTCAAGGATCTGGGCGAAGTTATCGCCGCGCGGGCCGGCGAGGGGTACCCAAGCATGACCTTCCAGGCGCTGGAAGTCCATTATTCCGGCGCGAAACTGCACCTGCACGGCCCCAAGGGCTTCGGCTACCTGTGCGACGCGACGACAGGAGAGGTCTTCTGGAACGAGGACCGGCGGGTTTACATGCGCGGGATGGATGGGCGCCTGTATTCCTACGACTATCTTGCCAACAAGGGTACCCTCATAAGGCGGTACGGACCCGACCTGAAGCCGCTGCCGTTCGAGAAATCGGAGGCTCTGTCCACCACCCGGAGTTCCCCTGTCCCCTATCTCGGCTACACGGTTGATCGCCGCGGGAACGTGTATGTCGTGACCCACGATTACGAGTCGCCTCACGCCGTGATAAGGCAGTACGGTCCCGACGGGACGCTGAAGAATCCGAAGTTCTTCGAGCTGCCGCTGCCGGCAATGTCGTCGTGGGCGGTGGCCACGGTCTGGACGGATCTGGACGGTTCGTTCTACATCGCCTGTTCTCTGAAGGAGACCTCGGCTACGATCCCGCCCGAATTTCGCGGACGGCTTCCGGTAGAAACCGGTGCGAAGCCGCGGGCGCGCCTTTCGTACGAACACCTCTACGGAGCCGTCGTGAAGTTCGGACCGAACGGGGGCAGGGTAATACCGATCGGGCCGGATGAAAAAACGCCGATGTCGGTCGGAATCAACTACGGAGGCATACCGTACTGCAAGGCAGAGGGCGTTGAGTGGAGCCGGGTGGGGATATCGCCGCTGGCGTACCGCAACAGGGATCACATCCGGTGCACGTGCGAACACGCCAGCTTCGGAATGGACCTGCACGGCAGGCTTTACGTCCCCGATGCCTTCAGACAGCGCGTCGAGGTGCTGGACAAGAACGGCAACCTGCTGTTCACGCTCGACAGCCAGAAGCAGTTCGCGTCGGCGCCGATCCTCGCCCCGGGCCGGCTCTACGTCGGTGCGGTGGACGGGTCGATC
>JAOACM010000723.1 GCA_026417845.1 Planctomycetota bacterium
GGGCAGTATCGCGGCCAAGGGAGCGTCCGCCAGTGGATGGCGGCCATAGTGGCCGGGAAGAGCCTCGATGTTCTACGTGAGAAAAGGAGGCTCGCCGTGGAAGGAAACTTCGAGAGGATGGAAAACCTGTCCCGCGAGGGAGAAGAGGAAGAGAAGGCCGGCGGAGAGATCGAACGCGGCGAAATCGCCATGGCGCTACGGGACGCCATCGAAAGGCTTTCGGACGAATCGCAGCGGCTCCTGGCACTTCACTATGGCGCCGGGATGACGCACGAACAGATATCCGAAGCGCTGGGCATGCCGCGCCGGACGGTTTCGTGGAAGCTGGAACGATCCCTTGATCGTTTGCGTGGAATGCTGGAACGCGCCGGTTTCGCGGCAGCTGCGCCGATCATCGGGGGAGAAGGAATGGCGGAGGCCATCTTTTCCGGTTACGAGGCGCCGTCGGCCGTCAGGGACCGTTTACTGTCCAAGCTGGCAAGGCCGTCCGCAAGATCGGCCAGACCATACCGGAACGGGAGATTTGCCGCCGGCGCGAAAAAACATCGTTCCCCGCATGGCTGGCGGTTCCGGCCGTCGCTGTTTCGGTAGCAGTCTTGCTCGCGCATTCGTATCACGAGCATCCGACTCGAAAAAACGGGGAAGCGTGCGTTTACGAAATGCCGCGTGCCGGAGCGGTCGGCAACGGATCGGGTTTCCGCTGCGCATGGGACTTTTCGAAAGGTCCGGATAAAAGCGCGCCGGCGCCAATCCTCGGAGCATGGGAATGGGAAGCCGGCCAGGAGAAAGGCGGACGAGGCGGGATGGTGTGCCGCCGCGACGCGCTAGTGGGTCTGCCGCTGCCCGTCGAAGACGTCCGGCCGCCAATAAAGGTAAGTGTCCGCGCGGCGGCGCGCGAGGAAGGGAGCGTGCATGCCCTGGTACTCTTCAGGGACGGAAAGGCGTTTCAGCCCTGCCTTAAGTGGGCCAGGCATTTGCGCATTTTAGAGGGTCGAATCGCCAGCAAGCGCGAATTCGCTATTTTCCTGTTAGGCAGGCACGTCATAGCCGCGGCGGACGGCGTTCCGGTCAGCCTGCTCATCTACGACGCGCCTCCGAAGAAAGCGGGAACCGTTTTATTCCTCGGCAATCTGACCGTGGAACGCATCGAAATAGCCTCGTTAGCCGACAGGGACGTGCCGACGGAGTTGCGGGACGTCGAAGACCTGAAAATACGGCTCGGCGTCAACCCCGTAGCGATCTCGAGCGACGGCAGTGAGCGTCCGGCGGCGGGAAGCGTAAGAGAAAAAGTTTCGCCCTGAAACGGCTGGATTCGACGGCTTTGCGCCGGATATCCCTCCGGCGTTGGGGGCGTCGTGTCTCCGTAAGGCCGGAGAGCCGTCGGACGGAGGCCATGAACGCCGACAGGCGCGGAACCGCGGAAGGCGACTAAAAGAAGGAGATGCGGCCATGTCGGGAGACGGCGAAGTAGTCGTCAGACCTGTGCGGGACGACAAGGAAATGGATGCCGTTTATCGTCTTGTGCATGATGAGTTCGTCGCGCAGGGATATTGCGACCCCAGGCCCGATGGCAGGCTTATCCATTACCCGCATCTCGACCGGATA
>JAOACM010000724.1 GCA_026417845.1 Planctomycetota bacterium
GAGCGGGGCAGCAATAGCGCTACCACATATACCTGGCGCCACTCTGCCCCACACGTACGGGGCGGCAAACAATTGCACCCGGTCCCGCCGGAGCCTATCCCACCCTGTCCCTGTCCGCGCCGGGGTATATTTCCAGGAGATATCTGGCGAGCTTTTCGTTGGTCGGGCCATATCCCTTGCTGTACATGTACCTTTCAAGCGCGTCACCGAATTCAAAGGCCGTCTGGAATCTGTCTTCCGGTCGCCTCTCCAGCGCCTTCATAGTGATAGCCGCAAGCTCTGCCGGTATGGCCGGCACTATCCTGCGCGGATCCTTGATGCGGAACCTCGTCATCATCTCGACCAGCTCGGCGCGCGTCTTCGGCGCGTAGACCCTCGTCATCGTGATGGATTCGTACAGCACAAGTCCCAGGCTGAAGATATCGCTCCGCGCGTCGGTCCCGCCGCCGGAGGCCTGTTCCGGCGACATGTATGGGAGCTTGCCCATTATGACTTTCGTCTCGTCGGGCATGTTCATTGTCAGGGCCTTGGCGATGCCGAAATCGGTCAGTTTGACCGCGCCGCGGAAGTCAATCATTATGTTGCTCGGCGTAACGTCCCTGTGGACTATGCCCAGGTGCCGGCCGTAGATGTCGCGCTTGGTGTGGGCGTATTCGAGGCCGCGACAGACGCGGCTGACGATGAACGCCGACATCTCGTGCGGAGCCTGCACGCCCATCTCGCGGTGGCGGTTCAGGTAGTCGGTCAGCGTCCGCCCGTGGAGGAACTCCATCACGATGAAGTAAAGGTTCCCGACGCGGCCCAGGTTGTAGACCTGGGCGATGTTCGGATGGACCAGGTCGGCGACCAGCCTCGCCTCGTCCAGGAACATCTGGAGCGCGCGTCTGTCCTGCAGGCGGTCCTCCTTTATGACTTTCACCGCGACGATCTTCTTGAAGAGCTTCTCGCCGAGCTGTTCGGCAAGATAGACGGTCCCCATTCCGCCGTCGGCGATCTTCCGCAGTATCCGCAGTCTGGCCACGTATTGCAGGACATCCGAGCCGCCGGCGAGGGCCGGGATGGGCGGCGGAGTGGCCGTCCGGTCTGGCGTGGCATCCGGCGTCGGCGCCGGCACGATGGACATCAGGGTTTCCCTCCCGCCGCGGATACGCTCCGCGTTCGATACGCCTCCGGCGCCCCGCGGGCGGACCTGGCGCAGAGATGATCCCCCGGCCGGCCGGGACCATGAAGCGGCCCCGGACGCCGCGTCCGCCCGCTGGAAGCGGCGGCACGCCGCCCGTCCCGCGGCCGCCGTTTCCTTTCCCGCGCGGCGCCGCCGGACCGGCCGTAAATGCGGGCCGCTCCGGCGCGGTCACCATTGCCGCCGGCCGCTCAACAGTATCCTCCACAGGATGCCGCGGGGCGGATTATAAGCGGATTATAAGCGGGTGGGACGGCCGGAGTCAAACCCGTGCCGCGGGGCTTTTACCGGCCCGCGTTCCGCGCCGGGTGCATGGCCGCAGATGCGTGGCTTTCCGGGTCAGGAGGCGAGGGCCAGGCGGTTGCGACCGACGGCGCGGCAGCGCGGTCTGGGCATGTTCCAGCAACG
>JAOACM010000073.1 GCA_026417845.1 Planctomycetota bacterium
CGAAGGCGAAAGGGGTGGCGAGGACAGACCGCGTGCCGGAGGCCCCTTTGAAAGGATGGGGCGGGGCGGGATGTTCGGCGGCATGTTCGACTGGATGGAGCGGATGCTCGGCATAGATCCGCCGGCCAGGGTCGAGGATCTGCCTCTCGGCCAGGATGCGCGTCTGGTAGCAAACATCCCGGTAGGAGGGATCGAAAATTTCCAGACCGGCAGACCGGGTCTGAAGGTCGAACAGGTGTTCAGACTTACCGAGGAACAGACTAAGGCTCTGGAGGAGCTGCGGAAGGAATACGCCGCCGAGCGCGACAAGATCGCGAAAGAGATGGAGGAGGCCCACAGGAAACTGGCCGAACGCGCCAGAGAACTCCGCAAAAATTACGAGACGAAAGCGAACGACGTGCTGGGCGGAGACCTGAAGGCGGTCAAGGAAAAACTGGACGCCATAGTCAAGGAATATAACGAGAAACGCATGGCTGAACGCAAGGGGCTCGCGGAGCGCCTGGCCGCCCTCAGAGTCGAGATGGAAAAGGCCAGGGAGGAAGGCCCGGAGGCGATGCGGGCGCTGATGGAAAAGAACAACGACCTGATGGGACTGGTCCGCCAGCAGACCGAAAGGGATTACGACCTGTCGGTCATCGCCAAGGAGCAGATGAAGACGGCAGTATCCGAAGATGCGAGAGCGAAGCTGGAGGAGGCGTTCAAGCGGAGAGAGGCGTGGAGGGCGATAGGGCCGGGCGGTGGCCCGCCGGGGGCACCGGGCGGGGCCGGACCGGGTGGCGGACGGGGCAATCCGGGGGAAGTCCAGCCGCAGGCGCCGAAAGATAATTTCTGACGCCCGTCTGGCGTAGCGGACGAGACATTCTGCGAAAAGGGGGCGCCTGTCGGAAATCCCGGCGCTCTCCTTTTCTCCATGGAGATTCGATCTCCACGCGGGGTCCGGAACGCCAAGGGCATAATACGTTGCGATGCAAGAAGTTACGGGGCTAGATCCAATGGATGGCGCCGACATGGCAGCTGCGGTACCGGGCCGCGTGGCGGGACCCGGGCATTCGCAAAGGCCTCAGTCGCGAACGGATTCGATGAGAGCCAGAACGTTTTCCAGCGGAACGTCGCGCTGGATGGCATGCGCGGGGGCCGCGATGTAGCCCCCGCTTTCGCGGAACAGCGAACGCATCCGCGCCGCTTCCCGGCGGACATCTTCCGGGGTGCCGAATGGTAACGTCTTCTGTGTCGAAATGCCGCCGTAGAAGGCCATCCGTCCTCTGAACTGTTCGGCCACCGCCGCAACATCCATGACTTCGGGCTGGAACGGGTTGAAGACCTGGACGCCGGCGGAGCGGAGGTCTTCCAGAATCAGAGTGCAGTCGCCGCAACAATGGAAGAAGACGTCCATGCCGGCCCTCCGTACTTCCCGGAAGATGCGTGCCAGACGTGGGGCCAGGAAATGCCGGAACATGGCCGGCGAAAAAAGCAGCCCGCTCTGCTGGGCGTAGTCGTCGTAGAAAAACATGCCGTCGGCGCCCCGGGCTGCCACGCCGCGAACTATGCCGATAGTAAAGTCCGCGAGCCTGTCGAAGAACGCCCCGACCGGTTCCGGTTCCGCGGCCATGTCCGCGAGCAGCTCGGCCATGCCGCGCAGAAACCATGCCCGTTGAAAAAGCGGTGAGCTGAAGCAGGCCAGTAAGTAACGGTCGCCGGCAGAAGCCTTCAATTCTTCGTATCCCTTCCATCGTTCCGGATCGTCCGGGTCCGGCATGACGAGGGCGGAGGGGTCGGGCTTCGTCAGGACCCGATTGACCGGTATCCCGATGTCGTCCCCGGCGCTCTTGTCCCAAACCACCCCGAACTCGTCGAGAAAGAGACCGGGGCCCGCCGGCCTCATAAGCCCCGCCGCCACCCGGTTTACCTCCGCTCCCGCATTGGACCCGACGTTGATCTGGAGAATATAGTTGCCGACCGCGGCATCCACGTCGTCCGTCCCGAAATGCTCCGCGAGCCGGGCGCGCATCGGCCTCGTAAAGTCCAGGTTGTAGGGCGGCGGCCAGACCGGTTCGCATCGCACCGTCCTGCGGACGGCCTCCCTGCGGGTCATTTCTTCGTCTCCCTGCTGGGCCGCGGCCGGACCCGGCGCCCGGTCCGGTTCCGTCTCCGCGTTTCCGGTTCCGGCCGGCGGCAGCCTGGATAAAAATAGACGTTCGGCATCCTGTGCGCAAATGGAACGCCGTCGCACCGGGTGCGTGACCGGATTGTAGTCCCTCTGCCGCGGCATATGGTAGCGCCCGACTTCCATGTCGGGCGCCAGGTGCATCCCTGCCCGCTACCTGCCGGCAAGCAGGATGGAACCCGGACACTGCCGGGGGATTTCCCCTCGCCTCCATCCCATCTCGCTGTGGGGACGAGTGAAGAGGCGGAGCGAACCGGTACCACACTTGAGTTGCGCACATGTCGCGCCCGCATTGAAAAGATGGCGGCGGGGAGCTAAGCTGTTGCCTCATGTACGCGATAGCACTGGCCCTGAGGCATCTGCGCTCGCGCGCGATAAGCTGGCTTACCATCCTGGTGGTGGCACTCATCGTTGCCACGTATATGGTTATCATATCCGTCATGGAGGGATTTACCGAGCACTGGATGGGGAAGTTGCGCGCGCTGGCATCCCATATGGAGGCGACGGTCGGCGGGTATCGCGATGGCATCGCAGATCCGGGGAAATGCGTCGAATCGCTCCGGGCCATCCAAGGGATAAAAGCGGTCACGTACTATCTGGAAGTTCCGGCGGTCATTCTTTTCGAGCAGGGGGATACGGTCGGGGTAGTTTACGGCATCAACCTTGCCGATGAATACGCGGCTGGACGGTTCCGGGATCTGTTCAGCGGACTGGAGCGGTTCGGCACCTACGAGGTCGAGGGCAGGAAGATACCGGGATGCGTGATAGGGAGCGAATGGCAGAAGTCCTACGGACTGCGCGTGGGGGACACACTGACGGTGCTGACCCGCCCGTTTGACCGCGACGAGCCGAGGCCGAAATCGTTCTATATCGAGGCCGTTTTTTCCACTGGCAATCCCTATCTGGACAGAAGGGCCTACGTTGACTATCGGGTGCTGGACGGGTTCCTGAGGGCCGGCGGCCGGGCGCGCGGCTTGAGCGTGTGGGTGGAGGGAGACCCGGACAGGCCGGACCTCGAAGAGATACGCGACCGCGCGCGCATGGCGCTGGAGACGAGGACCGCGGCTGACTGGGGCAGGGAAGGCCCCAGGCTAGCCGCCATGGTCGAGGTAAAGACATGGAAGGAACGCGACCACAATCTTTACTACGCCATGAAGCGCGAGAACAGGATAATGCGGTTCATAATGGGTTTTTTCCTGGTGCTGGTCGGAGTCTTTATAATGTGCATAATCTGGGTGCTGGTGACTGAAAAGACGCGCGATGTGGGAATCCTGAGATCGGTCGGGGCGACTCCGGCGGGAGTCGCCTCCGCGTTTCTGGCCCAGGGAATATTCATAGCGCTGTTCGGATGCGCCGCCGGCGTCCCGCTGGGGCTCATCTTTATAAGCCATATAAACGAAATCGCCGGAGCGGTGGGGCTGGATGTCTTCCCGCAGACGCAGTTTTTCGTGTCGAGCATACCCACCAGGCTTCTCGCTTCGGACGTATATCTCATCGTCGCCCTTTCGTTCGTCGTCTCCTTCCTGGCCAGTCTGTACCCGGCCGTAAAGGCGGCGAGGAAGGACCCGATCGAGGCACTCAGGTATGAATGATGCAGGGATCGTCGCGCCGTCGCGGGGAGAGGCTGCTCCGGGAGGCAGGACCGGGAGAAGCTCCGACGAGGCGATAAGCTGCCGCGGGCTGAAACGGTGTTTCGACGACGGCGGGGTCAAGCTGTGGATCCTTCGCGGCGCCGATCTTTCGGTGCGCCGGGGCGAGATGATGGCGATAGTGGGGCGGAGCGGTTCCGGGAAGAGTACGCTCCTGCACCTGCTGGGCCTGCTCGACCGTCCTACTGAAGGCGAGGTTTTTATTGAGGGGCGGGCGGCAGGCGGTTTGTCCGAAAGGGAACGGGCCGCGCTGCGAAACACCCGCATAGGGTTCGTCTTCCAGACTTATCATCTGATGCCGGAATTTACGGTTCTGGAGAATGTTCTGATTCCGGCCATGGTTCACGAGACGCCGTTCAGGTGGCTGGCCGGGGCAGGCAAACGTCACAGGGCGCGGGCCGGGGAAATCCTGGAGGCGATAGGGCTGCGGGATGCCGCTCGCAAGCTTCCAAGGACCCTGTCCGGCGGGGAGCGCCAGCGCGTGGCCATAGGGCGGGCGCTCATGATGGATCCGGACGTTCTCCTGTGCGATGAACCGACCGGCAATCTTGACCCGAAGACCGCCGGCACTATCATGGATCTGCTGGAGGAGATCCGGGAGCGTCGCGGCAAGGCGATCGTTGTCGTCACGCACGACGAAAAGGTCGCGCGCATGGCGGGGCGCGTCCTCCGCCTGTCGGACGGTACGCTCTCGCCGGACGATTGACGGCGCGCGCCATGTCCGGCCGCTGGTGCGACGGTATAGGCCGCGGCGAGGGGGGAGGGTGAGGAGAGAGGGGGGAGGAGGGAGAGGAAAAAGGGAGTGCGGAGGGGAGGGAGCGTTCAGGCGAAGGGTCGGAGATCGAGAAGGGCCCGCAGCAGGGGAGGGGAAAAATGGGCAAGGTCTGGATAGACGGGAAGTATTACGATAAGGACGAGGCGAAGATATCGGTCTTCGACCATGGCGTTCTGTACGGCGACGGCGTATTCGAGGGCATCCGTGTATACAACGGCCGTATATTCCGCCTGAAGGAGCATATTGACAGGCTGTACGATTCGGCCAAGGCCATATGGCTGGAAATCCCCATGTCCAGGGAGGCCCTGTCAGCCCAGACAGAAGACTGCGTCAGGGTCAACGGAATAAGCGACGGCTACATAAGGCTGGTGGTAACACGCGGGAGGGGAGACCTGGGGCTTGATCCCCGCAAGTGCCCCAGACCGACGATATTCATAATCGCCGACACGATAACCCTTTATCCGAAGGAGTTCTACGAGAAGGGGCTGGAACTCGTGACCGCGGCGACACCGATCAACCACAGGGAGAATCTGAGCCCGAGGATCAAGTCGCTGAACTATCTGGCGCATATACTGGCGAAGATCGAGGGCATTCAGGCCGGGGTGCACGAGGTGGTGATGCTGGATTTCAGCGGCCACGTTGCCGAATGCAGCGGCGACAACATATTCGTAGTAAAGGGGCGCAAGGTGCGGACGCCGCCGGCCTATGCCGGGATCCTGAAAGGCATCACGCGCGATGCCGTGATGGAGCTTGCGGTCGAGGCGGGGTACGATGTCCGCGAGGAGATGATGACCAGGTATGATCTTTATACGGCAGACGAGGTCTTTCTGACCGGGACTGCGGCTGAGATAATCCCGGCGGTCAAGATAGACGGTCGGGTGATAGGGACAGGCAAGCCCGGACCGGTTACCATGGACCTGCTGGCGCGATTCAGGAAGCTGGTGGGGAAGGCGTGATTCACGCCAGGGATGAACGGTTCCGGGATCGGCGCGGCCGGAGGTTATAGGTCGGGGCAGGAGCCGTATGCCTCAGATACGCGTCAAGAACGGGCCGTGCAAGGGGCGGACGTGCCAGATAGGCGGGACGCCGGTGACGATCGGACGGGATCCGTCCTGCACGCTCCAGATAATAGACAAGGGCGTATCGCGCAACCACGCGGAGATATATCGCGTGGGCGAGATGTACTTCATCCGTGACGTGGGATCGCGTAACGGCACGTTCGTGAACGAGGACCAGATACAGGAGGAGCTGCTCAGGGAAGGCGACGTCATACGCATCGGCGGGACGACGCTGGTGTTCGAGTCGGAGCGGGAGGCCGAGGCGCCGCGCTCCGTAACTTACGCCGATTCGGAAGAGTACAAGACCAGCCTCGAGATGAAGGTTGACGACCTGTTCGCCTTCGAGGGGCAGATAAGCGAGAGCGGGAATTTCAAGGCGATATGCCAGGCGGCCCAGATAATGCAGGCCGAACGCGACGAGAAGCGGCTCTGCAACAGGATACTTGAGCTTATACAGGAATACGTTCCGGCCGACAACATATACCTGTTTCTGAAGGATGAGGCGACTGGAAACGTGGCGCCGAGGGCGATGCTGGAGCGGAATCCCGGAGCCGGCGGCGTCCCCGTATCGCGCACGATTCTGAAGCGGGTCTTTACGGAGGCCTCCGCCATACTGACGGCGGACGCGATGGCTGACGACCGCTTCAAGATGGGCGATTCGATAGTGATGAACCAGATACGGTCCGTCCTGTGCGTACCGATGGTCAATCCCCACGGCGTGATAGGCGCCATTTACTGCGTGAACTGCTCGTTGACCGATACTTTCGAGGAGTCGGACATGCAGTTCGTGTCAGCGCTCGGGGCCCAGCTGGCCCTGGCGCTGGAGAACCTCGCCGGTTCCCGCGCGCGGCGCGCCATGTTGCTGGGCCTGATGTCGCTTACGGTAAACATAATCGAGGGCCTGCCTCCCGACGCGCTCGGGCACAGCCGCCGGGTCAGTCAGCACGCGGCGGCCGTGTGCGACGAGATGCATCTTGGCGAGGGCGACCGCAGGAGTCTGATGCTGGCGGCGCTGCTCCACGATATCGGCGCGCACATAAAGCCGCAGGATCTCAAGACGGGCGACACGTCCGGCCTGACTTCGCCACCGCCGCTCCCGAAGAGTCCTCCCGGAAGCGGAGAGCTTCCCTGGGACCGTCCTCCGGACCGGGGGCACGTCCTGAGGGGTTGCGAGGCATTAAAGCAGGTAAGGGGCGCCGAGGCGCTGATACCGGCGATACGGGGCCACCACGAGCGGATGGACGGCAAGGGATATCCTGACGGCCTTAAGGGCGATGCCATACCGATGTACGCTCGCATACTGGCGGTGGCCAATGCCTTCGACCGTCTGGTCTACGGCTATGCGGGCGGCGATACGCCGGGCAACGTGCGCCAGGCGCTCGTCGAGATGGGCAACAGCGCCGGACCCATCTTCGACACGAACGTCGTCAGGTCGCTTATCGTCGCCTACCGCAACGGCAAGCTTGCCGTTCCCCGGAAGGACACCACCCGCGTCAGGCTCGAACCTCCATCGCAGCCGCCGGCCGGGGGCAACGGGCGCGCCGGGCAAAAATAGGGACGCGCTGCGCCCGCGCAGGGGCCGGGAGTTCCGGACGGTCATTGCAGGGCGTTTTCTGTATGGAGAAGCCCGGGAGACCCACCGCAGTTTCGTCACCGGCACTTCCACAGCATCGAAAAGAAGCGCCAGGTATCCTTCAGGGGGCGTATCTTGCTCTTTTCGCCGGCGTAGATGGTCCGGATGGGCACCTCTCTGATCCTGGCCCCCGCCCGGCAGACCTTGATGATGAATTCGGATTCGAGGTCGAAGCGGTCGGAGACGAGGGGGACAGACCGCCACGTCTCGATGCGGACGAGCCTGAATCCCGTCTGCGAATCGCTTATTTTGCGTCCGGCCGCGCGCGATACGGCCCACGAGGTGAACGAATTCGAGCATATCCGGACCAGAGGCATTACCCTGCGATCGAAGCGCCTGCAGCCGAGTACCACGTCGCAGTCGCCGGCGGCGTAGGCTTCGAGGAATGCCGGTATTTCGTCCGGATCGTGCTGGCCGTCGCCGTCCATAGTCAATACCGCTTCGAAGCCCTCGACTGCCGCGCGCTCGAATCCAGTCTTCAGGGCTGCCCCCTTGCCCCGGTTCGTCTCGTGTCTGACCACCAGGGCTCCGGCCTCTTTGGCGATCCGTGCCGTGTCGTCAGTCGAGCAATCGTCAACCACGATCACCGCCGACAGGTGTTTAAGCGCGCCCCTGACGACCGCAGCTATGCATCCGGCCTCGTTGTAGCATGGTATCAGCCCGCAGATCCGCTTGACTGCCTCAACGGCAGTGGTTGCCGCGGGGCGGGCATCGTCTTTCCCGCTCGCGCCGTGCATCCCGCCTTCGCCGCCGGTCCTGCCGCTCATTTCACTGCCTCTATCACTTTTCTGGCCTGGCGGAGCCTGGCCTGTCCGGACTGAGCGAACCCCGGCTCGCCGCTCTCCTCATCGTCCCACATGCGCAGGAAGCAGGCCCACTGGCAGGGGTCCTCGCGGACCCACTCCTCGAACCTCTTCGCCCATTCCCGCGCCAGGAACCGTATCTTATCCTCCCGGCTGCCTTCCTGCGGGGGGATTATCGCCGGGAACGTGTAACCGGTGAAGTTCCTGTTCATCCGTCTGCGGATCATGCCGGGGATCAGCGGGGCGCCAGAGACAGCCGCCAGGCGGAACGGTCCCTGGGGCAGGATGGTCCTGCGTCCGAACAGCTCTACCTCAACGCCGCTGTCCCCAAAAACCCTGTCCCCGAGGATCACCAGCAGCTCGTTACGGCGCAGGACCCGCAGCGCCTCGCTGGCGCCGTGCGCCCCTGACAGCAGCGTATAGCCGCGCCTGGCCCTCTGCCTGACGAACAGCTCATTCACCATCGGGTCCGCGTGCATCTGGCCGATGGCCGTGACCCTGTAACCGAGGCGAACCAGCACTGCCGCCGCCATTTCCCAGTTCGAGTAATGGCCGGAACACACTATGGCGCCACGCCCCCCGGCCAGGGCGGCATCCACATTCTCGATGCCCCTGGCCACCACGTGCTCGTCTATGAATTTCTCGCCGAAGCGTCTGTACCCGAAGAACTCCGCCAGGTACATCCCAAAGCCCCGGAATACCCATCGCGCCTCGTAGGCCACGATGTCCTCCGACGCCTTCGGTCCGAGGATCACCCGGAGGTTCGCCTTGACCGCTTCGCGCGCCTTCCGGTCTATCAGGTAACAGAGATCGGCCAGTCTTATCGCTATCCAGTAGACCAGCGGACGCGGAAAGGTGGTCGCGCCGAACGTTATCAGCCTGAACGCTATATACTTGAGAAATTCCTTCATGGCGTCGCTTCCCGGCCGGAACTTATCCGCGCGATGCCTTGAGCCGCCGGAACATCCGGCGAAGCGGTCCGCGCGGCTGGCATCCTTGAAATGATAATATCGCCGGGCCATCATGCGCAACAGGCTGGGGCCGATTCTCCGGGGGGTGTATGGCCGTGACGGCGGAGATCGGGATGTGCGGGGACCGGAGACCTGATCTGCCATCGCCCGCCCTGTTCGAAGAGCGCGGACCGGATATACGCCTCGGGCATCCACCCGCTGGCCGGCTCCATGGCTTCGCATTCACGGCCATGCGCCCGGTCCCTCGCGAAGAAAGTTTTTCGCAGGCCCGGGCGGTACCTGGCGGACCGCCGACGTGGCTTGCCGTATCGCGGCGGAAGGTCGTAAACCTTCCGGGAAAAGGCAGATGGTAGAACAGGTTGGGGAGCCGGATGATGCAGAGGCAGGGGGCATAGTCCCTCCTGCGAACCGGTTGCGATGCCCCTGGATAGGAGGAGATTTACGCGGGGAGGGAGTGGCTTACCCCAGCTCTTCAGAGAGAAAGCGCTTCCGCCGGGCAGCGTTTCCCGCGGTTTTTACACCAAGCGCCTTCCGGAAGAGCACCGGAGGCAGGTCTGCGCCTGATCTGTCCGCGACTGTCCGTAGCGTCTTCTCTTACAGCCGCCCCTGCGGACCGACAGCGAAACCGGATCGTTTCTCCTGCTGATTGCTGTGGTCGGCGGTACTGCAGGTTATCTGGCTGGAGGTGCATCAAATGAGAGTGACGATCGTGACGCCGATATATAACGAGGAAGGGAATCTGCGCGAGCTGGCGGATCGCGTCGTAAAGGTCATGGAGGCGTGGCGGGCTGGGCATCCCGCCGCCGACTGGGAGATGCTCGCCTGTGACGACTGTTCGACCGACGGGGGGCCGGCGATACTGGAGGAACTGGCCGCGAAAAATCCAAGGCTGCGCGTGTTGCGGAACCCGTCCCGGGGAGGGCAGACGGCCGCGCTGGCGGCCGGTTTCCGGCACGCATCCGGCGATGTGGTGGTTACGATGGACGCGGACCTCCAGGTTTTCCCTGAAGACCTGCCGCTGTTGCTGGCGGAGATCGAAAGCGGGCGGGCGGAACTGGTTAATGGCAGGCGGGCGCGCAGGCAGCATAACTGTATTCTGCGTGCCACATCAGCCCTTGGCAACGCGGCGATGCGGCTGCTGTTCCGCGTACCCGTGAGGGACGCCGCCAGCAATTACATGGCCGTAATGGCCCGGTATCTGAAGGATCTTCCGCTGGCGGGCAATGATCACCGGTATCTCGTTCCGATACTGATGAGGCGCGGAGTCAGGAAGATAGTTGAGGTGGCCGTGCGGCACGAGGCGCGGCGGAGTGGCAGATCGAAATACGGGTTACTGAAAGGGATACGCGGTTTGCCGGAGATGATCCGGGCGTACTTTCGGATGAGGAGAGGGTTCTACGATCCGGTAATGGTTGCCTCCGGCGATGCGGGGCTCTGTCCGGCCTCCGGACGCGATGAGCTGTCGGCCGGCCCGGCGATGCCCGCACGTTCCGCCGGGGCCGCGCGGGAGGATCGCCCGCTGGAAAGGTCATCTGATGGACGGAACTGCTGATCGCGCCGTGCCGTCCTCCAGCACCGGGTTGTCCGGACTGCCGGACCGCGCGTGGGCGCAGGTCGCCATCGTGACGGCAATCTGGATATGCGCCGGTCTGGCTGGAGCAGGCCGGACGGAAATATCCGGACCGGACGAGCCGCGCTACGCCGATGCCTGCCGCTCAATGATCGAATCCGGCGACTGGATAATACCCAGTTACAACGGACAGCCGAGGCTGGTCAAACCCATACTCATATACTGGCTGGTCTCGTTGACTTCCTTGGTCCTCGGCGGCGAAGTGACGCCGATGTCGGCCCGTCTTCCGGCGTCGCTTTCCGGCCTGGCGCTGTCGCTGTCCACCCTCTGGATCGGCCGGCGGCTGTTCGGAGCGCGCGTCGGACTTCTGGCGGCGGTAGTTCTGTGCGCTACGCCGCTGTACGCGAAGATGTGCCGCCAAGCCCTTTCGGACATGACGCTCGCCGCGTGCGTGACTACGGCCATGGCCGGGGCTGTCGAGGCCCGTAGCGCCGGCGGAAACATGGCGCGCCGCATCTTCGGTCGGCTCGTCTTCTATCTGTTCTCCGGTCTGGGTTGTCTAGCGAAGGGGCCTTTTCTGGGCATGGTTTTGCCGATCGGGATTACGGCTTTCTGGCTGGCGGCGGCTGCGAAAGCCACGGCGAGCCTTCGCCAGGAAAGGTCCTGGATATGGGGATTGCCGCTTTGCGTGGCGGTCGGATCCTCCTGGTATATCGCCGCCGGTCTCGCAGGACACTGGGACGGGGTGGCCGATTTCCTCCTGCGCCAGAATCTCAGCCGCGCCGTCCGCCCGTTCGATCATCAGGAGGCCGGACATTACTACGTAAAGGCTTTCCCGATGCTGTTTGCGCCCTGGATCCTGTTCCTGCCCGCGGCGGCTCGCGAGGTGTGGATCGGAGGCGGGCTCAGGTGGGGACGGCTTCCGGCCTTCGCATTTGCGTTTGCGGCGGCCTTCGTGGCGACATCCGCGGCCGCCGGGGTGCCGTCCGGCAACGATCTGCCCGGTGCGTTATACTTCCTGTCAGCGATCTTCCTGTGCCTTTCATCTGGCGCGACATTTCTATGGTTGAGGCCGGTGTGGCGTCTGCCGTGCTTTCTGCCCGTGGTCTGGTTCGGTGTGACTTTCCTCGCTCTGACGGCCGCTGGAAGCAAGAGGGGATTCTATCTTCTGCCGCTTTTTCCTCCGGCAGCCCTTTTGACCGCGTGGACGATCATCCGCCTTGCCGGACGCCTGCGCGCCCCGGCAGGTACGGTGGCCGCTGAAAATCGCATCGGGATCGCGTGCCAGCCTGCGGAGCCGGCGTCCGTTTCCGGCGAAGAAAGCGGGACGGGATGGGGCGGGGGAGGGGAGGGGAGTAAAACCCGTTCCGCCTTGGAACACGCGCGGGAGGAAAAGGGCATCACTGCGCGGCGACCGTCATCTGCCGCCTGGGACGCGCGAATGGTTCTCTGGCCGCTCGCAGTCTTGGGAGCGCTCGCGCTCCTGGCGCCGCTCGCAGCGTTTGTCTTTCAGGAATCGCTTGGTTCGCCGGAGGAAATAAGCGTATTCCTGGGGTTCGCTCCGGCTTATGCAGCGACAGCCGCAGCCGGCGCAGCCGGGGTCTTTCTTTGCGTCTGGAAGAAGGCACCTGCTGCCGGTGCGTATACGGTGGCGGCAGCTGCGGTCGCGGTAATATGCTGGACATATGCCGCTGTAGCGCCCCGCTTCGACTCGCTCCGCGGAACCGCAGACTTCTGCCGCAGGGTCGGAGATGTCGCCGGCGACCGTCGTCTCCTTGTCTTCGCATTCCCTTGCGAGGCCGAGATCGTGTGGCACCTCCGGAGGACAGTGTCCGATGCCGTGCGCGAGGCGGGCCTCGAGGAGGAGGCGAGGCGGCTGAAAACGCTTGACAGGACGGCGAGGAGGAT
>JAOACM010000725.1 GCA_026417845.1 Planctomycetota bacterium
CCTTAGGGGACAGCAATAGCGCCGCAACAAGTGCCTATCCAAAAACTTCCTGCCGGACAGTGGGACTCGCTGAGCGGTGCAAGAAGCTGCGCGCCGCGGGGGGCGGACAGGCTCTAAAAGGGATTCGGAGTCCCGGTACTCCAGTGCATGTGCGTGAATCCGGCGATTCATGCCACCTCCAGATCATGCCCGGCCTTTGAGCCGCCCTTGCCGGAGGCCTTAAGCGTTAAACGGCTTATCGTTATGGCCTTGGCACATTGGCGCAGTACCTTCCTCCGCGCCGGATCGGATTCCATCAGCCTCCGCAGGGCCGCAGGATCGGGCTTCCTGGGGCACAATATAAGCGCCTCATCAGGCGAGAGGACCTCCGCGAGTTTGCTGACGTCCCACTCGTAGACCTTCGCCTTCGACAGCAGGGCCGCATGTCCTTCGGGTGTCTCCCGGCGCTCGAGGTTCAGGCGTTCCATGATCTCCCGGATCCGCCTCCGGCCAGCCTCGATGCGTCCCTGGAGTTCCGCGGCGCGGGCCTCGAGTTCCACCGCCTCCGCGATCGTCCTGTCCAAGGCGCTCCCGATCATCCCGTCTCCCGCGACGATCTCCGTGGCGTAAACTTTCCTCCTTCCCATGATGTTTCCCTCCTTTTCGCGTATGCGAACCTCATGCGCTCACACAGCCCGGCGCGGCCGCTACCTTCCCCTTCCCCGCCACGCGCATGTGCAGCATCGCATATCCCCAGCGGGGTTACTGCTCCTTTCTCATCCGGGCGCGTGGGTCGCAGGACCGGTCAAGAGCGCAGGTCTGGAATCGCATCGCTCATTCGTGCCCCAGACTCGAACCTGTGCGCGCTCCTTACCGCTCTGGCCCGTCACCCGGATGTCTACGCATCAATATATCGCGACTTTCAGGTTTGTCCAGAGAAATCTTCAATATTTCTTGAAAAATCAAGCTCAGACGCAACTTGTTGTTTTATAAGTAAGTTATGAGCCAAACCTTGGCTTGATTGCTGGGGCATATGGCTGTAGAGGCGAGGTCATGTCTTCTGAAGTGCCGGGGCAATGTTTCAATGCTCCAATATACCTCCCGGCTCTTCGCAGCCTTTCCGGCCATCCTGCGCTTCCCAAGGCGGTTATTTGGGACGATCCCCCCCGGCGCTGTCGCCGGTGGTCGGCGCCGCCCGCACGAAGCGGTCGAGCATCTCTGCAGTACCCGCTCCCGCCGCAGCCATGGCCTTCAGGTCGGAGAGTACGTGGGCGAAGGACTCGTCGAAGAGCAGTGCGTTTGCCGGCCTGCCGTCGAGTCCCTTCACCGAGGCGTCCTCGCCGGTGAGGAGGCGACGGCCTCCAGCAAGTTCGAGCAGTCTGGTGGCGGCCGCCAGACCCTCGCGATCCCTTCCCCACGTCGCCGCGAAGAAAGCCGCTGCCGCCGCCGCCGGGATCTGGCCATCTTTCCCGAACAGGGCCGCTCTCGCCACGTCGTCGAGGCGCGGAGGATGCGCCTTCAACGCCGGTCCCCCGGCCAGCGGCCCCTCGATGCCCCAGGCGACGGTCCCGGCTTCCAGCCTGCGGTGCAGGAGATCGGAGG
>JAOACM010000726.1 GCA_026417845.1 Planctomycetota bacterium
GCGGATTTCCTGCCCGATCAGCTTTCCGGGGGGCAGCGGCAGAGGGTAGCGATAGCGCGGGCGATAGCCGGCGAGCCGCCGGTAATACTGGCCGACGAACCGACCGCGGCGCTGGATGCGGAGCATGGGCGCGAGGTTATGGGGCTGTTGCGTGCGATGGCGCACGAGTCGGGCACGGCGGTGGTGGTGGTCACACACGACATGAGGGTGCGGGAGTTCGCGGATCGCGTGCTGGAGATGGAAGACGGGAGGCTGCGGAGGATAGTGCGAAGGTACCGTTTGGTAGGCGGGCGGCGGCACAGGATCGGAATCGGCGCGGCCGCGACGGGGGGCGAGACCGGGAGGATGCGCGATGCCGGAACGTGAATCGCCGCCGGCCGCAGCGGCGGGGAGCGCGCCGGGGCGTCCAGCAGCCCCAGCGCCCGTCAGGCGCCCCGGCGGAGCGGGTCGCCGGCGCGGCTGGCGCGACGCTCTGGAAATGTTCCGAAGTCTGAAATGGCTGGCCGCCATGTCCGCAGCCGGGTTGGCGGTGCTGGTCGGCAGCATATGGGCGGCGGCCAAGTACGGTGGAAGGGGCAACCCCGGACTCGACCGGCGGCCGGTGTTCGTGGCGGCGCCGGGCCTCGTGGAAGCGACGTCCGGGCTGAGGTCCCTGGGATTTCCGCTGAGCGGGCGCATAAAGGCGGTGCACGTGGAGGAAGGGGACGCCGTAAAGAAGGGGCAGGTGCTGGCCGAGCTTGACCAGGAGGACCTGCTTGCGAGGCTTGCGGCAGCGAGGGCGGAGGCGGAGATTGCGGCGGCCGATCTGGGCGTGCTGGACAAATCGTTGGAGGCTGACCTTGCGGCCGCGGAGCGGGAGGTAGAGAGACGGCGGGCAGAGTACGAGAAGTGCAGGACCGGGCCGAGGAAAGAGGAGGTAGAACGGGCGAAGGCGGAAGTAAAGGCGGCCGAGGCTGAGCTTGAGATGCGGATAGCGGACACGGAGAAGTTTTCGGATCTGACGGCCAGCACGCGACGGCAGTATGACCTGGCGAAGGGGCAGCAGAATATAGCGGAGGCGGCGCTGGCGGCGGCGCGGGCGCGGCTGAAGGAGCTGGAGTCCGGGAGCAGACCCGAGGACGTGGCGACGGCAGAGGCGACGCTGCGTGTGGCGGAGGCCGGACTTCAACGGGTCCGCTCGACGCGCGAGGCGCGGCTGAAGGCCGCGCGTGCTCGACTGGAGCAGGCCCGTGCACAGGCGGCGTACATGGAGGCGGAGGCAGCAAAGGGTACGATCCGGAGCCCGGTGGACGGGGTGGTCGTATGGAAATACAAGCACGCTGGAGAGACGGTAGGCGCAGTGCCTCCCGAAACCGTTCTGGTTGTGGCGGACACATCCAAACTGAGAGTGCGCGCCGACGTAGACGAAGCGGATTTCGCCAGGATATATACCGGGATGCCGGCCCGCGTGCGCGCAGACGCCTTTGGAGAAAAGGACTTCGTCGGCAGGGTGACATGCATAAGCGCGTCAGCCGGGGAAAAAAGCTTTCTGACCGGGGAGGCGCGGGAGAGACGCGACGTCAGAGGGATCCAGAC
>JAOACM010000727.1 GCA_026417845.1 Planctomycetota bacterium
CCCCAGTACATCCAAGTCCAGCAGTTACGGCCATGCACCCGCACCGCTGGTCCGCAGGGGCGGTTTTCAAAGAGGACTCGACGAACGGGCACGGAGGGGGGACGCGCAGGTCTGCCTCCGTCCCTCTTTGAAAGCCGCCTGGGATAAAAATAGCGAAAAACGCAATCTGGTGGGAGCGTGTTCACTCGGAAGAACTGGGGTAAGAACCCTCGCCGCCCGCGCCAGTCTCCCTCCTTCCGTGGACATCGCAACCGGCTCCGGGGCACGCATCGGGTTGCCAAACCGGCTCCGAAGCGATAGAAGAACTAAATACGCTGGCGACTGACACGGATGAGGAAGGGGGAGATACGCGGATGACTGGGGAGGGAGGCGGTGGCGGGGAGACGCGTCCGGTGACGGGCCGCGGATCCGGCGGGTGCAACGGCGCAAGTGAGCAGGCAGGACCTGATGCGACCGGCGACGCGAGCGGCCGCGGGAAGGAATCGGCTACAACCGTCGGCATTTCTCCTGCATGTCGTTCTTCCGCCGAAAGGGTCTTCAGATCGGCGCTTGCCGGTGGAGTGATCGGCACCATGATCGTCTGGGGACTTCTCGGTCTGACCCAGACGGTCGTGGCGGAGGGCGGCATGAGCTTCGCCGGCTGGGCGGGCCGGGTGGTCCACGATGCTATCCTGCAGAAGCCCGGCACGAAACTGATCGAGGCGGTATATGGCGAGGATGAGGCTCTGAACCTGCGAGGGGACATCAGGACGCTGTACGTTCTGGGGTGCCTCGGGATCGCGGGGGCCTTCGCGGGGTGCCTCGCCGGTGCCGGCGCGGGATTTCTCCGGCGCCGGACGGCAGGCGGGAACCGGACTGGGACATGGGCCGGGGCGGGAGCTGAGGCCGGCAGCGACGGAGGAAATCTGCCTACCGGCCTTCCGCTGGGCGTCGCGATCATGGGGCTGTTGTATCACGGGTTCGTATGGGGCAACGTGGCGGTGCTCCTGCTGGCCTTCTCGCGCCGCGGCCGCAGATTTCTGACGGCCGCGACATGGATTGTCGGATTCGCGGCGGTGCTGCTGTGGGCCTGGGCGCTGGAAATAAACTGGCCGGAAGGCTGGTCGAAGACGTACCCCTGGGCGCGGTCGCTCTTCTTCTTCGTTGGGCACATGGTGGGAGCCAAGGAATAGATCCCCGTCCAAAAACTTTAAGAGCCTATGCCGGCATCTCGCGGAACGCTTCGGGAAGCTGGGCGCCGGGGGAAGTTTTTAGACGGGATCTGCAAGCCTCGAAGTCGAAAGTGCAGAACCGTAAGCTGCGCGACGGCAGGTTTCCGGACAGGTGCCAGGAGCCTTTCCAGAACCCCGAACGAAAAGGGAGACAACCTCGAGCCCCGGGTTCCGCACTCAAGGTTTTGGGGAAAGCTACAGGGCGGGGCTGGGCGACGCCAATGATGTGCGATCGGGCAATTGCCTGTCGCGTTCATGTGGCGTTTGCCATTTGCAGCAGCGCGCCCGAACAGGGGGCAACGAGCGGTAGCGCCGCAACAAGGATCAGGCAGCGCCGGCATGCTCAAACAC
>JAOACM010000728.1 GCA_026417845.1 Planctomycetota bacterium
GGTACGCCCTGGGGGCTCTTACCTCGGATCTCTGCCGCATCCAGGAAGACGGATTGCTCGACCTGATCCGGGAAAGGATCCCCTGGTCGTGGGCGCGGTTCCTGATCCAGTTCTATGTGACGTACCGGAACCGCGACCTGCCATCGCTGGTGCCGATGGAGTACCGGATCGAGATACTGGGCATGACGATGGGCGCTCCCGATCCGCATCCCGAGGTCGGGCCGTTCTTCCACCGCATCCTGAATTACCACGCCGCGCATGACATATCGCACATGCTGATAGACAACCCGCTGGTCCTGCAGGGTTGCACATCCTTCGGAGCATGGAACGGGGCCGCGGAAGGCGGCAGGATGATAGCCGGCCGCAACTTCGACTGGGAGGCCGGGGAAGCGTTCGACGCGAACCGCATCGTCATATTGTGCGAACCCGATGACGGGGTGCCGTTCATATCGCTGGCCTGGGCCGGAACCAGCGGATGCGTCTCGGGAATGAACCGCGCCGGGGTGGCGGTGGCGGTTAACGGTACCCGCGTCCGGAGCCTTGCGGGGGTCGGGACGCCGGTCTCGCTGACGGTCAGGGAGGTCCTGCAGCGGGCCAGGAACCTGGACGAGGCGGTCGGGATAATACGACGCGCGCGGGCGTGCGTATCCGACATATTCCTGCTGGGGAGCCGCGCGGACGGCAGGTTCGTCGCCGTCGAGAAGACACCCGAAAGGACGGCCGTCAGAGAAGGAACGAACGGCCTGCTGGTCTGCTCCAACCACTTCCTGACTCCCGGACTGGCGGACATCCCGGATAACGCGGCGTTCAGGGCGGAGGGGACGAGCGAATCCAGGCAGCGGCGGATGGAAGAACTTCTGGAGGACATGCGCGGGAAGATCACGCCGCCCGCCGCCGTATCCGTGCTGAGGGACAGACGTCTGCCAGGCGGCCGGTTCGCCGGCAACGGCCATCGGGGCACGCTTGATGCCTGGATCGCTACCCATGCATTCGTGCTCGACCTGTCCGCCGGCATCTTCTGGGCCGCTTCGCCCCCGCACCTTGCCGGCCGGTTCGTCGCATTTGACGTGAACGATTTTAACAGGGAGCTTCCGGAATTGAGCATCGGACCGGATCCGGCGCTGGAATCGGGGGAGATCGAACGCTTCAAGATGTCGTGCGATGCGCTCCGGTCGGCCGAAGGGTGCCTCCGCGCGGGCGATGCTGCCGGGGCGCTGGCGCTGGCCGGCGAGGCGGAGCGGCTGAATCCCGGCCTCTACCTGAACGCCTGGATGCGCGGGCGGGCGCTTATGGCGCTTGGCAGAAACGGGGAGGCCGCGGCCTCTTTGCGCGCGGCGCTCGACGGACAGCCGGCGTTCGGGAAGGAACGCGAGGCGATCCGGGCGTTGCTTGCCCGCGCCGAGGGCGCACAGCGATAATCCGCCATGGCTTTCTTTCGTAAATATATCGTAAGACCCGGGTCGGTTGCGATGTCCCCGGGCGAGAGGAAGACTGGCGCGGGCGGCGGGGCGCTTACCACAAACCTCAAGAGAGAACGAGCTCCCACAGAGTTGCGGTTTGC
>JAOACM010000729.1 GCA_026417845.1 Planctomycetota bacterium
GTGTATAAGAGACAGCTCTATGGCCGAATCCGGCGCGTTTTCTTCCATCACTATGATCACGAAACGTTCCCCTCTCCTCCCTCGCCGGCGGCGGAACGGGGACGTCCTTACCCCCGGCGCGCCGCCGTCCGCTTCGGCGCGCATATGCTCCGGGAGAAAAGGAATATCCGCCCCTCCGGCAGGTTGGGCGTCCGGCGACCGGGGGAGTGTATCCCGGCGCCCGCGGAACGCAACCGGAAGACGGAGCTTCTTCCTTTGTGAGGATGCGTACCCAACTGTGGCACCGGTCACGTCCGTGGGGGGCATGACCGCGCAGGAATCCCGCGGGAGCAGCCGGGTCGCATCGCGGGCGCGACTGGCGCCCGACATGGAAGTCGGGCGCTACCATATGCCGCCGCGGAGGCAGCACAGTGAGGTCGCGCACCTCGCGCACTCGCGCACCCGGGACTGCCGGATCGCCTTGACTGCCATGGCTGGAGGTATTATGTTGTTAAATGACCGACTGGTCAGTTAAGCAGTCCCGCCGGAGCGCCGCAGATGGCGAGGCACGCCGCGGGGGAAACGCGGGCGTCCCTCGAACGGCCGGGCGGCGCATCGGGGAGCCGGCCGGACCTGCGCGGGCAGGGGGCCAGCTTTGGCCTGCGCCACCCGAACCTTGGCGGCCTGCCCGCGCAGCAGGGGGGGCGAACCCGGGACAAGAGGTGGCTTCCGTTCCGGGGATCGGACGGCCAGGCTTCTACCGGCGGAGCGGCGGGATGGGAGCTGAGGGAGAATAGGATAATGCGTCCAGCGATTGATCACAGACCGAAGATATTGAAGGCGGCAGCCCGCCTGTTTGCCGCCAGACCCTTCCACGAGGTTCTGATGGAAGACGTGGCGGAAGAAGCTGGCGTCTCCAAGGGCACCGTCTATCGCTTCTACCGCAGCAAGGAAGATCTGTGTGCCGCAATCGTCATTGAGTGGATGGACTCGCTGCTGGAACGTCTGGGCGAGGCGCTGCGCCCGGATGCGGATATCGAGGCCGTCCTTGGCGATATGATAGCGCGTATGGCCGAACACCTCCGCCGCCAGTTCGACTTCTACCGGGTAATGCAGAAGGAAGAGGCGAACGCGAGCCTGATAAAGAGGCCGGAGTTTCTGGCGCGCCGGAAGGCGATGCGCGACGCATTCGCGAAGGCGATACGGCGCGGGCGGGAAAGGTCGGAGCTGCGCGATGTGGACCCGGAGGCGGCGGCCGACATGATAATCGGTATGACCTTCAGCCTGATGAAATTCGGGAGCCCGCCGAGGCCGCCGGAAGAGGTGGCCGCAATGGTTACGGACCTCTTCCTGAACGGGGCGGCCCGTTCCGGAAAGGGAGGGTCGAGCGACAGATGAATCGTCCGATGCCGTCGAATTTAGCGCCTCAGGCCGGAATGCCACACGGGGCAGAGGTTCGCGCCGCGACACTCCGCGGCGCACCGGTGGCGCGCCGGAGGTCCGGACGTCCGGCCGACAGGCAACAGGCGTCGTCCGGGCGCGCTCTGCCCGGCCTGTTATTATATGTCGGGCCGTCCGGAAC
>JAOACM010000730.1 GCA_026417845.1 Planctomycetota bacterium
CCGGACCCGCCATGCCGCCCCTCAGTGTTTTCCCGTGCGCCGGCGCGATATGGCTCTGATGTACCCCCTGTAGTTCCGTTCGATTTCTTCCATCGAGTCGCCTCCGAATTTTTCGAGAAACGCATCGGCCAGGACGAAGGCGACCATGGCCTCCCCGACGACGGAGGCGGCCGGTACGGCGCAGCAGTCCGATCGCTCGACGGATGCCTTTGCGCGGCGCCCGGTCCTTATGTCTACCGAGGGGGCGGGGTTGAGCAGCGTCGGTATCGGTTTCATGGCGGCCCGGACGATTATGGGCATCCCGTTGCTGACCCCTCCCTCGATTCCGCCCATGTTGTTGGTTCTTCTGAAGAAACCGCCGTCAGGCGACGGGTGTTTTGGAGCGGAATAACCGACAGGATCCACGGCCAGCGAGCCGGGCATTCCCGCCAGCGCGAAGCCCGCGCCGATCTCGACTCCCTTGACTGCCGGTATGGACATGATCGCCGCGGCCAGGCGGGCATCCAGGCGCCTGTCCCATTGCGCGTAGGAACCAAGGCCGGCCGGCACTCCGCGCGCCGCCACCTCGAACACGCCGCCTGCCGTGTCGCCCCGCGCCGAGGCGCGGTCTATCTCGCGCCGCATGGCGACCGCCGCACGCCTGTCCGGGCAGCGCACATCGTTATCGTCAGCCCCTTCGAAATCGTTCCATCCCGGAACGGCCTTCGCGGGCGCCGCCGCCGCGCCGATACGCGTCACCCGGCTCCGTATTTCGATCCCGAACTTCCGCAGCAGCATCCTGCATACGGCCCCGCATGCCACCCTCGCGGCCGTCTCCCTGGCGCTGGCGCGCTCCAGCACGTCGCGGATGGGGACTCCGTACTTCAGGTGCCCGGCCAGGTCTGCGTGGCCGGGACGCGGAGCGTACAGTTCCGGGGCGGTTTCGAGCCGGGAGTCGCGGTTCCAGATGGCGATCAGCAGGGGGCAGCCGTTCGTGATGCCGTGCCGTGCGCCGGAGAGAATGTCGGCGGCATCCGCTTCGATGCGCTGTCTGCCCCCGCGACCGTACCCGCACCGCCGCCGCGAAAGCTCTCCGTCGAGGAGATGCCGGTCCAGTTCGAGTCCGGCCGGCAGCCCCTCGACCAGGGCGAATATGCCCCTGCCGTGGGATTCGCCGGCGGAACGGAATCCGAGCGCCATCGCTTCCGCCTCCTCTCCTCCATCCCGGCCACCCCGCTGTTCCGGCGCGCGGCCCCCGTGGAAAGACGCGCCGGAGGGCACGCGCCGCGGACCGGGCCTTTCCCCGCTCCGCGCTCCGGCCGCGCCGATCGTCGCAGCATACCACAGTTTAGCGCCACCCGCCCGGCGACGCGAGAAACCGGCAGGGAAAAACGTGGCGAAGGGATCGGAACCCTCCGGAGGCATCCCGCGCCGCCGTCCTTCGGGAATAAGAGCCTGTCCGGAAGCAGTTGTTTACTGCGTTCAGGCTGCCCCGCTGTTTTTAGTGACGCGCCCGAACAGCATGATAATGGCGCCATAACAGCGGATATGCCCAGCCGTTGCGCGCACGACCGGCCAC
>JAOACM010000731.1 GCA_026417845.1 Planctomycetota bacterium
GCGCGGGAGAGTATGGTTGCCGCGCTGGGCCCGATAGATGTCGCCGGCGATCCCGTCCCGTTCACGTTCACCGACTACTACCGCGAGGTGATGGGCGATTCGCTGCTGCGGGTCCTCTGGGCCTTCGAAAGGCTCGCCGATCCCGGCTGTCTGGCCGACTGGAAGCTGGAGGCGCAGCGTATCGAGGCTGATATTGCCGCCAGGCTTGCCCGTGGAGCGGTATCGCGTCCCGCGAACCTCGATCCGGGTTACCTGGTGCGCGACAGGCTGGTGCTGGCCTCGACCAAGGACAGGGAGCAGCGCATATACCTGTCCAAGGGTATATATGCCGAGGTTACGCTCATACGAAGGCGCGGGGAATGGACGCCGCTGCCCTGGACGTTCCCGGATTTCGCCTCCGGCGTCTACGACCGCTTCCTGGACGCGGCCCTGGCCAGATACAAAGCGCAGTTGCGGGCGGCGGGCGGGGAGCGGATGCGAGGGGGCTGACGGGAGCCGACCGGAGACGGGAGCGGGAGGCGGCCGGGGGAAGAAGACGCCGGCGGAGAGCGCGCCTCCTGGAGGCTGGACCCGACCGGCCGAAGTCGCGAGCGGGGAGCGGGAGACAGTCTCCAGTTACCGGCGAGAGCGTGGGGGAGGGATATTCCATGAGACTTTGCGACTGCCACATCCACATGATGGGAGGCGAGAATGGGAGGGAATTCCTGCGCGAGATGGACAGGGCGGAGCTGGACCGCGCCGTGGTCCTGGCGCCCTACCGCGGAGATTCGATCCGCCGGCAGCGCGAGTCAACGGACGAGGTCCTGCGGTTCGCCGCCGCCGACAGGCGCCGGATATTGCCGTTCGCGTTCATAGAGCCTCGGTTGAAGAATGCGTCGGGCGAAGTCAGGCGGGCGAAGGACAGGGGCGCGGCGGGGATAAAAATGATGCCCAACCACTGGTATCCCTGCGACGAGAAGATATTTCCCGTATACGCCGCCATAGAAGAATCCGGTCTGCCCGTTTTGTTCCATTCGGGCATCCTCTGGGCCTTCATGGACTCCTCCCGCTTCTGCCGGCCGGTCTACTACGAGGCGCTGCTGCACTTTCCCCGCCTGCGGTTCGCGCTGGCCCACATATCTTGGCCGTGGACCGACGAGTGCCTGGCGGTGGCGGGGCGATTCCGCGCGGCCGCGAAGCGCGGGGAGGTTGCCGGCTGGAAGGACGGGGAGTACCAGATGTGGGTGGATATAACTCCCGGCGCTCCCCGGCCCTGGCGTGAAGACGCCATCCGCAAGGCGCTCTCCTACCTTGGCGACGGCCGGCTGATCTTCGGGTCTGATTGCAAGGTCTCATCGCTGGCCAGGATCGAAGACGTTCGCGCGGAGGACGATGCCATCTTCCGGAAGCTGAAAGTCTCGAAGGCATCCCGACAGCGGATATTCGCGGCGAACCTGGAGGCGTTCCTCGGCGTGAAATAAGCCCCCCGCCGCCGACTCCAGCGCCGGGCGGCTGAAGGACGTGTACGGAAGCGGGAAAGGCGGGACCGGGCGACTCCGCCGTACGGCGC
>JAOACM010000732.1 GCA_026417845.1 Planctomycetota bacterium
GCGGATGCTGGGCGCTTCAGAGGCACTGGTCACCACGAGCCTGGAAAACATCCCCGCCCTGCGGGCCTACGAACGCGCGGGCTTCAGGAGGAAGCATTTCCTGATGGAGTGGGCGAAGGACATCTGAGGCCGCGCGATATCTCCTTCCGCTGCCTGACGATGGCCACTGCGCCGGGATTGCTTCCGTTTCCGGCGCCATACCTTGCCCGCAGCAGAGGTACCCAGCCGCCCGCATATCGGCCTGCCGGCTTGGAGGCGCGCCGCACTGGAAGCCCGGTCCGCCGGGCATGTCCGGCCGCCACCCGGCGCATGGATCTGCCCACGAGATATCCGCGGCTCACCGGCTGCCTTCGCGTTCCTGTGGTGCCCCTCCACGCAACCGCTCCAGATTCCTGCGGGCCTCGTTGAAATCGGGTTGGAGTTCCAGCGCGCGCAAATAATGGGCCGCCGCTTCATCCCGCCTCTTCAGTCTGACAAGCGCATTCGCAAGGTTGTTGTGCGCCTCGGCCAGGTTCGGGTTCAACCGCAGCGCCTTTTCGTAATACGCAACTGCCCTGGCAGGGTCGCCGGCCTTGTCGAGGGCAAGGCCGAAGTTGGCCAGTGCGTCGGTGTAATCGGGCGCAAGCCTTATCGCCTCCTCGTAATGTTCCATCGCTTCCGCCAGTCGCCCCTGGCGCGCGAGCGCGCCCGCCAGGTTGTTGCGGGCGACAGCAGAGCGCGGGCGAGCCCCGACCGCCTTGCGGAAAAACTTTTCGGCGTCCTCGATCCTGCCGGTCTTTACGGCGGCAAGTCCCAGTTCCGTCGCCGCTTCGGCCGGATCGCTCCGGAGCGCGGCGGCTTCCTCATAGGCCCGGGCCGCTTCCTCCGTCCGCCCGATATCGGCTAGCGCATCGCCCAGTTCGCGCCAGACAGTCGCCGACTTCGGCTCCAGCCCGGCCGCGATTCGCAGATGCGATACTGCCTCTTCCTTTTTCCCCTGGCGCCGCATCAATGCCCCGAGCCCGAGGTGGGACAGATAATAATTCGGCCACGCGGCGATCGCCCGGCGATACGCCGCCACGGCTTCTTCGATCCGCCCCGCCCCAGCCAGCGCTCCCGCCAGGGAGGCGAGCGCCCGGGGATTCTCCGGCCGGACGCGCGCGGTCTGTTCCCAAAGTGAAAGTTCGCTCCGGTAATCCTGGTTGCGCAGATGCGTGAGCGTTCCGAGAACAGCGGCCGCCGACAGACAGGCCGAAACTACGGCGACGCGCGCCAGGCTGCTGCCTGCCGGGATGCGAACCTGAAGGAATCCGGCCAGCGCCCGACCCGCAAGGCGCAGGAAGACAGCCATGCCGGCCGCGATGGCGGCCAGCGGAAGGTACATCCGATGCTCGGCTGCCGGCTCGGTGACGATCGGAACGAAGCTTGATGTCGGCGCCAGGATTCCGAAAAACCATGCGCCCAGGAAGGCAACCGGATGGTTCCTGGATATCCCTGCCGCCGTCGCGCCGACCAGCGCCGCAACTATCGCCGCATAGGGCCAGCACGTCCATCTCGTACGGTGCACGGG
>JAOACM010000733.1 GCA_026417845.1 Planctomycetota bacterium
GGACCAGGCGATGCCTTTTACGTGCCGGCCCCTGAGCGGCACGACATATTGAACGACGGAGCCTCCGATATGAAGGTGGTATTCGTCAAGACCCCGTACCTGCCGGACGACAAGGTCTGAGCCTGGATGACGGGCGCTCCGCCTGCTCCGGGCTGTCCGGGCCGGAGCCCGGCGCGTCCGCTCCGTCCAGGCGAACGGAAGTGCCCGTCCCGCCGGAGCCGGCGGCGCGACGCGGCCGCGTCGCGATGCGGATCGGCCCCGCAGGACGGGTAATTGTCTGCCGTGCCCATGTTGTGGCGCGGCGGGTAACGCAGATCTGCTCAGTAGCGCCGTTGTTGTCCTGTTCGGATACGGTACAAATGGCAGTCGCCCGCTGAACGCGGCAACCAATGACCAGGGCGTAGGGACGGGAGAACGGAGACGGCCATGCGCACCGGAAGGGCCGAATTGCCGCTGCATGACGGGAAGGCGCCGCGATGGCTGTTCCAGCGCATGAAGCGGCTCGCCCGCGGCATATTGGCCGTCCTTATAGAAAACTACGGACCGCACGAGGCGCTCAGGAGGCTGTCGGATCCGTTCTGGTTCCAGGCCTTCGGCTGCGTCCTGGGCTTCGACTGGCACTCCAGCGGCCTGACGACGACGACCTGCGGCGCGGTCAAGGAGGCGCTCAGGGGCGCCGAGAAGAGCATCGGGTTGTGGGCGGCCGGAGGGAAGGGGGCGGTCTCGCGGAAGACTCCGTCCGAGATCGAGGCGCACTGCGACGCGCTCGGCCTCGACCCGGCCCCGCTGATCTACGCGAGCCGGATGTCCGCAAAGGTAGACTCGGCAGCCGTCCAGGACGGCTGCCAGATATATCACCACGCGTTCTTCTTCGTGTCCGACGGGAGCTGGGCCGTCGTGCAGCAGGGGATGAACGCTGCGAGCCGTTTTGCCAGGCGCTACCACTGGCTGTCGGACAGTCTGAAATGCTTCGTAAATGAGCCGCATGCGGCGATATGCGCCGAGGCCCCTGCGGTCACGCTGAACATGGTCGCATCGGAGAGCGAGAAGGCGCGGGCGGCCTGCGCGGCATCGGCCCGTGAGCATCCGGACAGGCTGCTCCAGGAGCTCCGGCGCGCGGTCGGTCGCATTCGCCCTGCCGCAACCCGCCGGGCGGAGGAAGGCGGGCCGGTTTTATGGGAAAACCGGGCATCGGGGGACGCACTGACGGCCGCCAACGCCTACGCGGTGCAAGGCGGTGCCCCGGCCATCGGAGCCGGATGCGGCGCTGGGGACGGCCGGGTGCTGATCCTTCCGGGGCGGCATGATATCCGCCTCTCCGACATCGAAGGGACGCGCCTGAGAGGGATACTGCTGAAAACCTACGCGCGCCAGCCGGAGGACTTCGAGAAGCTCCTGGGAACGGAAGGGGTCGGACCTAAGACCATAAGGGCGCTGGCACTGATAAGCGAACTGGTGCATGGCGCGCCACCGAGCTTCCGAGACCCGGCCAGATTCTCTTTCGCTCATGGCGGCAAGGATGGCACGCCCTTCCCGGT
>JAOACM010000734.1 GCA_026417845.1 Planctomycetota bacterium
AAGAGACAGCTGTATGGAGAGGGCAAGGCCAGCAATCGAGCACAGGATTATTATGGCCCCGACGATCCCGCCAGCCTTCAGGGCATCCCACCACGTCCTCTCGCCCGATGGAAGTTCTGATGCACCTTCCTCTCCAGCGCAGCAGGTGGCACCTGCAACGACATCCCACTCCCCGTCAACCGGGATCGAAACAGCTCCAGAAAGCACAAGAACCATCAGAACCGCAGGAATCCATCGCGCCATGGCCAAAGCCTCCAGCTTTACGCTCCCCTTAGCGATCCGGCAACCGGGATTTGTCCCCTCGGACAATCCCCGCCGTAACCGCGCTCGCGTTCGACCTTCCTCCCTGCTACGCTCTGACAAGCGAACAACTCTCTTCTTTCTCGAAAACGGAACCTCCCCATAAACCTTGCGCGAATTTTTTTCAAGTCCACGAACGCTATACTGCGCATCGGGGACCCTCTGCCCATGTCTGTATCCCAAGGTACCACCATATACCGCGTCCTTCTCTTTGTTTAATACTATATATAGTGCAATACCCTAATCGGAGAAGCGGGGAGGAATTCAGCCCCCGCGAGTTATCGGCACAGCTTCGCATCGCGGAGCCTGAAATCTGACCTCCTTTATCCCCGCCCGCCTCGCAACGTCCATCGCAGCCACCACGTTGAAGAAGGGCACGAGCTGGTCGCGGTTTCTTGCCTCATCGGCGGGAGCGATGATGACGGCCTGCCTGGGATTGGCGGCGGCCGCGGCTCTGAGCGGAGGCTCGAGCATATTGACATCGCTGAACGGCCGCGAGTAACGGGAGCCGAGATAATACGTCGCGGTCCTCAAAATCCTGGCGTTGAAGCTCTCGCTTTCGCGCGCCGCCACGTTGTCTGCCACGAGTATCCGGATCGCATCGGGCGGAGGGACAGGTGGCGGAGCTTCCGAGGTCACCCCCTCTTCCCTGGGCGGAGAGAAGGCGAGCTGCGATTCGAGCGTCCGGAACTTCGTGGCGCACATGAAGAAGATCAGCAGGAGGAAGACGATATCAATCATTGAGGTGAAGAACGCCTCCGGCTCCTCAGCAGCCAGCGCTTTCGTATTGACCATAGCCATCTCTCAGCCCTACCTTACTCAAAGAATTGCCCCAGTTCTCCAACCCCCTTGTCTGCCTCTATTATTCTGCTCAATGTGCAGCCCGTGTCATACTAAGAAACGGCACCTCTCACATAAACTCGCGACCGATTCCATTTTTATATATAACCTTATGAATTTAAATGAGTTGCGTCATAAATCACAAGCGGACTTTTAGAAAGGTCGAAATTTTTCTAAACTTCTTAGAGGTTCTGGTGTAGTATCACTACAGGATCAAAAGCGTAGCAGGAGAGGAGCATGAACAAGACAGTAGAGATACAAACGGGAAGGGCTTCGAACAAGCTCTACCTTATGTTGAAGAATCGGATACTGTCCGGAGAGATCGGTTCTGGGGAGTATCTGCCGACATTGCGCCAGCTCCGGGCTGAACATGGAGCACATATGGAG
>JAOACM010000074.1:0-478 GCA_026417845.1 Planctomycetota bacterium
GGAATTTCTGTTCGCCGCCTCCACCGCGGCCCCGGCAGACACCGCCGGAGCCGGAGCCGGAGCCGGGACCGGGACTGGCACGGATGCGGGGATCGACCGCGATACCGGGCGCGAGGTCTTCCGGACTGTCGGCTGCCTCGGTTGCCATTCTGTGGCGTCTCCTGACCTGCGCTGCGAGCTCTCTGATTTCGGACCCGACCTCTCGCGCGCGGGCGATAAGACTTCGGCCCGGTGGCTGAGGAGCTGGCTGCGTTCTCCGGCCGCATACTGGGCGGAGACGCGCATGCCTTCCATGCGGCTGAGCGAGCCTGAGGCGGCGGCCATTGCGGCGTGGATCGCTGAAAGCCTCCGATCCGGGAAGTCCGCCTCTCCCGGACCGCCTCTTCCGCCGGCCCGCCTGTTAGAGGCGCTGGCGGCCGATACTGGCGACGGAGTAATCGGGCCGGAGGCCGGCGGCGAGGCGGGGAGGGCAGGCGGG
>JAOACM010000074.1:488-12492 GCA_026417845.1 Planctomycetota bacterium
GGGTGAGACAGGCTGGAGACCTGCGGCGAAGGCCGCCGGGGACGGGCGGCCGGGCGTGCCCGCCGGTCCGACTGACGCAGATTCCTCCCTGCGCGTAAAGGCGATAGCCGCGGGCCGGCGGCTGGCGCGCCTCTACGGATGTTTCGCCTGCCATGCTATCAGCGGCATGTATGACGAACCGAAGCCCGGTCCGGACCACGGTACGGCAGGCGACAAGTACATCCGAGAGATACAGTTCGGCGATACGGACATACCCCGGACGCGATGGGATTATTTCTCGAAGAAGATAGCCGACCCGCGCGCGTTCGAAACGGATTCCCCCCGCGGCGCCTCCAGGCTCAGGATGCCGAAATTCCGCCTCTCCGACAGGGATATTCATGCTCTGACCACAATGCTGCTTTCGTTCACAACCGAGAGAGTTCCCGAGTCGCGTAGAAGGAGGCCATCCCCGGCCGACAGTCCGGCTCTGCTGGGGGAACGAGCGATCCGCAGGCTCAACTGCGCCGGCTGCCACGTAATTGGACTCGAGGAGGCCATCGTGCCGCTGGCTGAAATGTCGGACCGGAAAGGACGTCGCGAGCTGGAAAGGCGCGGCGGCTGGATCGCCCCCGACATTTTCCGCTCGCCCGACGGCCTGCTCTTCGCCGGGGCCGGCACGGCGCTGTCCTCGCAGGTCATGGCGGTGTTGTCCGGCGAGGTTTTACGGACCGGCTTGCCGCTCCGGCAGGCGTGGGATGCCTGTGCCCCGGGCAGGCTCGATGCGGCCGGCCCGGCCCAGCGGCGGCGCCTGCTGGCGGATCTGCGTATCGCCATACGCGCGGCCGGCCTGGAGGCGATCCTGGACGCGGGGGCGAACGTCCGCGCGAAAGACCTTGCGGTGGCGACCGGCGCGGATCGGAACGTGGCGGGGCCGGCGAACGCAGCGTGGTCCTTATGCGGCGCGCGTCCGGCGAGCGATGTCCGGCCGGCGATCGGCGTCCGCGTCAGGATTGTTACGGGCGAAGCTGCGATCCGGGCCAGCGGCGCCTTCGACCGCCTCCAGGACGCGCCGCCTTCCCTGGCCTTCGAGGGCGGGAAGGCGCGCCCCGGCTGGCTGTACGGCTTTTTGAGAGACCCCGGGCAGCAGAACCTCAGACCCGGACTGAAAGTCCGGATGCCGTCGTTCTTCCTGCCGTCGTCTTCTGTCCCGGGCGCGACCGGCGACCTGAAGCCCGGGACGGGAACGGAGGTCCCCGCGCGCGGCCGGTCCGGAGGTCCGTCTGGCGGAAAAGCGCCGGCGGTCTACCGCGCCGGGCGGCTCGCAGCAGATCCGTCAAGGCTTCCGGGTGGCGGAGACGAGGTGGCGCACATCGTCGAATATTTTCTGAAGGCGGCCGGTGCCGGCCGCTTCGAGCCGCCCCGGCCTCCCCGGATAGACCCTGAAAAATACCGGCGGGGCGCTTATCTGCTGGGCAGGGGACCCGGCAGGTTCGGCTGTACTGATTGCCATCCCGCGGGCGGGAGCCGTCCCGGAGGGCCGAGGAGCGACTGGGGATCGGATCTGGCGGACGTCAGGCTCCGCCTGCGGGAGGACTGGCTGCGCCGGTTCCTGCGCCAGCCGGCGGCTTTCTATCCCTGGACGAACATGCCGTCGAGTTTCTACTCGTTCGCCAACTACCGGGAGACCGAGGAGGATGCGACCCGTGCGATATTCAGGCGTGCTGACAATCCCGAGGAGCCTCTGAGAGGAAAGGCAGCTTCAGAGGAGGCTGCCAGGATAAACGAAGCGGTTGATGCCCTGATCCATTACCTGTTGCACGCCGGGGAGGCGGAGATTAGATTGCCCGAGTAAGAGCCTGTCCGAAAACCTCCGGCTGGCAGCTTATAACGCTCAGCTGGGCCTACTGCTCAGCGGGGGTTTTTGGATAGGCTTTAAGCAGGCGGCCGGCAGTTGGTCCCAGGTGCACGCGACGGCCTCCCTTGGGAACCCAGGTGCCGTTTGGGAGATCGGGCGCAGCCGCGCGGGAACTGATCCGCCTCCGGATTGCGAGCTTGCGGGGGTTTTTCCGGTATGAACTCAAAACTTCGCCCATGGGTCCCCACCGGTGGTGGGAGCGGACGCGACGGCGACCGGGTCGGCCGGCGAGAATTTCTTCTGGAGACAGGAGGCATCGCGCTCTCGCTAGCTGCTGCGGCCGCCGGTATTTTCCGGTTCCCCGCCCCGGCCCTGGCATCCGGCAGCGATTCCGCAGACGGCACGCCGCCGGCTGGCCCCAGCCATGAACCGTCCGGCAGCCTGGGCATCGTCTCCTTGCGCAGCATGCGAAGCGGCCCTTGCGACGGGCCGGTGGGGAGGCGCGAGGGGCACGAAACATCGTGGCCGGTGCCTTCCTGCCAGACGGCCGGCTACAAGGTGGCGGATGGCGGCGTAAAGGACGGTGCGATTCTGACTGGCTTCGTAAGGTGGGAAGGCGAAATCCCCGAACCTTTCAGATTCGACCTCCTGTTGAAGCCTGAGGACCTGCCCTACTCCCGCCGAAGGGAGGGGGAAACCACCAAAGATTCCCCGCGCCTGATAATTGACCGGGAATCCCGCGGCGTCAGATATACAGTCGTTACTGTGGAAGGCATCGCGGAAGGCAAGCCCTGGCCGGAGCGCAGGGTGGAAATCGTGGCGGACCATTGCGAATTCTTCCCGCACGTGGTCTGGCTGCAGGCGGGGAAAAATTTCACCGGCGGGAACCGGGACCCGATCCCCAACAGCATGCACGCCTACCGCGGAAAGGTCGGCGGCGAGACGGTCTTCAACTGGATGCTTCCATCAAAGGGAGATACAAGAAGCGAGCCGATCGAGGAACCGGGGGTCGTAATGATCGTGTGCGATTCGGGGCACAAATGGGAGAGCGCCTACATATACGTTTCCGAACATCCCTACGTGGACGTGACCGATGAAAAGGGCCGTTTTGAGATAACGGACATCCCACCGGGAGAATACGAGGTCAAGTTCTGGCATGAGGGATGGAAGGTTACCCCCCGACGCGACGCGGAAGGCAGGATAGAGCAATACCTGTACTCGAAAGATATCATCTATAAGACGAGCGTATCGTTAGGGCCGCGGGAAAAGAAAGCGCTGACGGTGTTGTTGAATGAGGCGGAGGAGTTCCGGTTGTCCGGCGACCGCTGATGGATCGGCTGGCCGGTTGCGCAGTTGGACCGCAGCGGCGGATCCAAGAGTAGATGCTATTGACGGGAAATAATGATCGGGCCGAGCCGGTTGCGTTGTGGATCCATAGGAGCGGCTGTCAGAGAGGAGGCGGCGGTCAGTCGCGGGAGGATACGCACCTGTTTGCCTTGAGCGCTCTCTGAAAGGCGCAATCGCGGGGAACGCCGACCCGAACCTGTGCGTTCGCTCTGTACGGCTGGGGCAACGCATTCCCGACGCAGTCAGAACTTCCCTCGCGATAACGTGCAACGCAACCGCCTTGATCGGGCCCGCCTTCTGTGCTCTCAGAAAGCGGCTGGGGTAAAAATGGCGGAAAGATGTCGCCCTGTCGGCCGCTGGCTCTCTCTAAAGAGCTGGGGTAAGAGCCATTGCTTTCCGAGGCACACACTCTCTCCCATCCGGGGGCATAGCGACTGTCTCGGCGCGTGGTCAATCATGCGATTTCCCACGGCGGCATCTTGACCGGACGCTAACGGCAGCGGATAATCGGAGCGCATTCCGGGGACATCCGATATGGCGGAAGGCAAGGACCTTTTCCCGTTCAGCCCGGAGCCGTCAAAGAGGCGGAAGATTCCGGGCGGACCGTCCGGGGGCGATTCCGGGGCTGTCCCTGAGGACCGGCATCGGGAAGCTCAGGAAGCCTCGAAGACCGTATCTCCGACGTCACCTGGCGTACCGGGCGGGGGTACGCCTCCCCGGGCAGCCCCCGGTCCGCCCGCTTCATGTTCCGACAGGACGGTGTTGGCCCCTCAGACGGCCTCCCTTGGCGGTGCAGTCCCTCTGCCGGTAGGACATATCGGCGCCTCCGCGGCCCGTAGCCGGGAGCGGGCGGCTTCGATCGTCAGCGACCTGGTCGCCTCGCGCGCCCACGCCGGGGATCCGCTGTCGAAGCCTCGCGAAAAACTGGTGGAGGAGGATATCGCCGCGCTCCGTGGGATGGCCGAGGCCTTCCGCGAGGAGTGCGGGCGCGATCCTGAAAACGTGGACATGCGGTGGAGGATGTTCCGGGTTCAGCGTCTTCTGGGGCTGGAGGAAGATGCAAAAGCCACCCTGTGCCACATCGTGCGGCTGGAACCGAATAACGTCCATGCGCGGGCGGCGCTGGCGCGGATGTGCTCTGCCGGGGAGACTCAGGGGTTCAGGCTCCCGGCTCCCATACAGCCGTTCTATTCGAACATGCCTGGATTGTTCGCTTACCCGTTCGCCAGAGGCGGAGCGTTCGCGATAGTGGGAGGCTGCCTCGTCTTCTCCATCCTGCAGCTCGCCATTTTCGGATCCATGCTGCTGGGTCCGGTGGGAATATTTTCCGGAGCCGCGCTTGGGGTGTTTTTTTACGGATACATCCTCGGTTTCTATTTCCGCATCATGAAAACCTCGGCGGCCGGACAGGATCATCCGCCCGACTGGCCCGATTTCGATCTGGGGGCTATGCTGGACGTATCCGCCAAGGTCCTCGTGCTGATGTTGATATCCCTGGCGCCCCTCGGCGCATGGTTGGCGTTCTCGATCTTCGTGCTGTTGCCCATGTTGGGGCCTGTTGCCGGTTCGTGGATCGAGGCGCTCGGTACGGTCCCCTGTCTCCTGTTTTCCCTTTATTACGGCGTTATGGGCATCGTGAACTTGGGCGCGCATGGGAGCTGGGAATCTATATGTCGCATCCCCGCCGTCATCCGCTCCTACATGCCCGTCCTGCCGGAGCTGGCGTGCCTTACGCTTCTCGGAGGCGCCATATCCGGCATCCTCGCCTTCGTATTCGGCACCGCCTACGCGGTCCTGTCGCTGTGCCTGGGCGGAACCGTCATGGCCCTCAGGCAGATAGACATCGGCATCATGACAGGCATGTTCATCGGGGGCGCGCTTATACTGCTTTTCCTGGCGCTTTTCTGCTTTTTCTACACGGCGATGGTCATATTCCGGCTGTTGGGGCTCTTCTACAGGCAGGTCGAGAGGCGGCTGGTCTGGAGCTGAACCGCGCCTTCGCGCGCCCGCTCCTTCGCGAATATGTCGGATGCCCGAAGGGGCGGGAGGAATGGCAGTACGGCGGGTCAGCTTGCCGTCAGATAATTGACGGCCTGTGCGGAAACTTCCCGGCACGGCACGGAATGAGGCGACGGTGCCTTTCGCTCGTCCTGGGCAGGCTCTAGGGTATGTGGAAGCCGGTACCGCGCCGGTTAGACGTTTTTGCCTATCGGAAAGTATTCCGGAAGGCGCGGGGGACGCAGCCGCTCGAAGCGGCGCCTCCGCCGGGATTGCGCGGGAGGTCTTGGAAACTGCTTCGAAACTCCCCAAGGGCGCCCGGTGACGATACCTGAAAAATGGGGGGAATATGGAAGAATCGCTGCGGATTCAGCCTGCTCTTCCACAAACCCGAGAGGGGGATCAAGTCCTTCCCTTGGGGGGGCGGAACAGATTCTTAGCGCCTATCCAAAAACTTCCCGCCGGATGGCGGGACTCGCTGAGCATACAAGCTCCGCGCCGGAGGTTTTCGGATAGGCTTTTAGAGGATAGGGGGTTCGCGCGTCTCCCCTCTCCCGCGGACAGGCGCGCCTGGGTGTGCTGGGAGACATCGGGGTCATGAGTGTGGCGGATTGCCGGCCGCCCGTGTTGCCGGAGTCGTCCGGCAGAGTGCTTGCGGGCTTCTCAGCCCGGTTCAGATCGCTGCGCGACCGGATATGGCGTGCCGGCGGCGTCGGCCGCGGCATCGTACGGACGCGCGGACCGGGGGCCGTCGTCCGTCGGGGCCTGCCGGTGGGACGGGGGAAGGCTCCCCGGGAAGACATGGCCGATCTTCCGGAATACCGGGAGATAATAGCCCGGCTGGCGGAAATGCGCCGGCGGTGGCGCGTCAGGGCTGCGGCCTCAGGCGCGTGCGCGTTCGTAGCGATCCTGTCCGTGTCCATGCTCATATACGCCGCAGCCGAACACTGGCTGCGGATGCCGGGTACCGTCAGGGCGCTCATCTTTTATGCCGGGGTGACCGGGACGATTCTTCTGGCGGTCCGGAAGATCCTGATGCCCGCGATAGCCAGGATATCCGACGAGCGCGCGGCGGCGAGGGTCGAGGAGAGATTCCCCGGGCTGGGGGACGCCATCATCAGTTCCGTTCAGCTCGCCGCCTCCGATCGCCTTTCCTCTCCTGCCCTCGCCCGCGCGGCCATAGCGCAGGCGGCCACGGCCGCGCGCGGCGTTCCCGTCGAGGACGCCTCCGGCGATATGGGGCTGCGCCGCAATGCCGCCGCGGCCGGCGCGGCGCTGGCGGCGTTCCTCGTCGCGTGGGCCCTGTACGGCGAGGCGCTCCGGGCCGCCATGCTCAAGCTGTGGCGTACCGGCGAATTCGTGCCCTCGCCGGGGGAGTACATCATCAAGAGGGTCGAGCCGGGCGATTACGGCGTGCTGGCCGGCGGCGAGGTTAACATCCGCGTGACCGTAAAGCCCTACGATGGGGGCCGGCCGCGGTCCCGGATATTCGTGCGCGAGGAAGGCGGGCCGGAACGCGAGGACGCCCTGGAGATGGGCGATCCGACCTCCTTCCTGTACCTGCTCCGGGACGTCCGCAGGTCGACTTCCTACAGGGTGGAGATCGGCAGGACGCAGTCGCCTGTTTTCCGCATCTCCGTGGTGGAGAGGCCTTCTGTAAGGCGGATAGCCGTCCACGTGCAGCCGCCCGCCTACACCGGCCTTCCAGACAGGGAGGAGACGGATTCCTCCGGCAACCTCCGCGTTCCTGCCGCGAGCTCCGTAACGATGGTGGTGACGGCCGACAGGCCCGTGGTAGAAGCCTCGCTCCTGTTCGACGATGGCAGACGCCTGTCTATGCCCCTTTCAGAGGATAAGCTCAGAGGGCTGGGGAAGTTCGACGTTCCGCGCGCCGTTCGCTATTCGATCCTGCTGCGCGATGCCAACGGCCACGCCAACGGGGACTCTGAGCGGCGGACGATAGAGGTCATACCCGACAGGCCTCCGACGGTCAGATTCGTAGAACCCGGCAGGGACGTCTCCGCTGGCATGGGCGGGAAAGTCAGGCTCATCGTGCAGGCCGGCGACGACTACGGCATCAGGACCGTGGCGGTAAGGTTCAGGCGGAACCGGGAGGGCATCGAGCAGACGCTGCGCGAGTTCGAGGACTTCGGGCGACGGGAGAAGAGCGCATCGCGGGAGGTCTTTCTGGAGCTGAGAGAGGAAAACTTCGAGAAGGGAGACACGATATTCTACTACGCCGAGGCCAGGGACCACGTCCAGTCCTCCCGGACGGCTGCATTCGCCGTCAGGATAGTGGACCCGTCGCGGGAGAAGGAGGAGAAGATCGAGGCGCTGGCGGAAATCCTCAGGCGGGTCGAAATGCTCCTGAACCGCCAGCTCCAGGCCCGCTCCGCGGCCGGGGAGATGGCCGCCGCCAAGCCGTCTCCGGACTCCGGCTACCGTGGCCCCAGGGCCGATTCCATATTGAAAGCGCAGGCCGCGATACGGATCGAGTCGCTCGATATCGCGGCGGCTATCCCTCCAGGCGATGCGAGGCAGGGCTGGATCGGCAAGGATCTGCGGAAGCTGGCGGCTGACGAAATGACCTGGGCGCAGGCGGAGGCCGAGGCGATTGCCAGGGGCGCCGAACGGCGGCCCGATGCGGCCTCCCGTTCGCTCGCCAGACTCGTCTCTCTCCAGCTCAGGATCATCGCCTCGCTCCGCGCCATCCTGAAGGTCCTCCCGCAGGTTGCCGAGGACGTAAAGGAGGATCGCCGGGAAAAGCCCGGCCACGACCTGCCGGACGAAGCCAGGAAGCTGCTGGAAGGGCTGAAGGACAAACTGGCGGATTTCGCCAGGGAGCAGAAGAAGATCGTCGAGGCCTCCGAAGACCTGGCGAAGAAGCCGGTCGAAGACCTGACGGAAGCGGACAGAAAGAAGCTCGAAGAACTGAAGGCCGTGGAGGACAAATGGGAAAAATTCCTGAAGGAGGCGTACACGGACCTGAGCAAGCTGCCCAGGCAGGACTTTGCCGACCCGAGGCTGCTGAAGGAGCTGGTCGAAACTTACGAAGAGGTGGAGATGGCGAAGGACGCACTTGCGAAGAAGGCGGCCGAGATCGCCGTGCCGCTCGAACAGGCCGGCCTGGAAAACGCGAAGGAGATGGAGACTAACATCGAGCGGTGGCTGCCTGACGAACCGGACAGGCAGAAATGGAGCATGGAGGAGCCGATCGGCGACAACCAGCCGCCGATGGCGGAGCTGCCGGAGGAGCTGGAGGACATAATCGGCGACCTGATGGAGGAGGAAGAGGCGTTGCTGGAGGAGGCCGACGACGTCACGAGCAAATGGGCGGATTCGATTGATAAGGGCGCCGGCTGGGACGCGCTGGACGGGCCGATATCGAATATGAGCGCCAGGGGGGTTACCGGCAACCACCTGCCTAACACCAGCGAAATAGCGGGGCGGGCGGGTGAAGGGCGGACGGGCAAGTCGGCGGGTGAATTCGTCGAGGAGAATTTCACCGGCAAGGGCGGCCGGAGGACGCCGACGCGCCTGACGCCGGATGCCTTCCAGAGCGGCGAGATCAACGATACTTCGAAGGACCCTGCCGGAGGGAGCACGGGAGGCGGGAAGGTGAGCGGCGCGGGCGGGGAGGGGCTGGAAGGGCCGGTACCACCGGAGATAGCCAGGCAGATGGAAAGATTGGCCGGCCGCCAAGCCGCGCTGAGGAACAGGGCGGAGCGGATAGCTGCCTCCCTGAGATTGATGAACCACCCCAGCGCAGACCTGATCAAAACGGTTGAGCACGTGAAATCGCTAGAATCCGCCATGAAAGACGGCCGCTACCAGACGATATCCAGGGAGAGGGAAGTGGTCCTGAAGGGGCTGGCGGCGGGCAGGCGGTTCGTGGAGGGTGTAGCGGCGATAAACCGCGAGCGCGCCGTCCCCATGCCCCGGCAGCTTCATGACGAAATACTCGATGCCGTCTCCGGCGAGACCGCCGTCAAGGGATACGAAGATCTGCTGAAGGCATACTACGAATCGCTGTTTCAGGGGAGCGGAAAGTAGTCCCCGCAGTCCGCTCCCTACGGATTCCGGGACCCCGTGGTAATCCTGGCCATGGCGGCGCGGAGGGCCAAGGATCTGAACGCCGCCCCGCGTTCCTCGAAGTTTCTGAACTGATCGAAGCTGGCGCAGGCCGGCGAAAGCAGGATCGTTTCGCCGGTCACCGCACCCTCGGCAGCCCATGCGCAGGCCTGCTCCAGGTTTTCCGCGCGCAGTATTGTCGGGCATCGTCCGGCGTCAGAGGCAGCCCGGATCAGCGCGGCCTCGAGCTTGTCGGCCGTGGCCCCCATCAGTATGATCCGCCTGGTGCGCCTGACGGCCACCGCGGCGAATCCGTCGAACGATACGCCCTTGTCCGATCCCCCCGCTATGAGAGTTATCGGGGGCGGGAAGGTCTCCATGGCGCAGATGGCCGATTCCGGGGTCGTGGCTATGGAATCGTTGAAGAAACGGATGTTGCCGGGCGCCTCGGCGACCATCTCCAGCCTGTGCGGGAGACCGCCGAATCTTACTATCGCCTCCGATGCATGCCACGGTTCCACTCCGAAGGCGACCGCGCCGAGGGAGGCTGCGAGCGCGTTGGCCAAGTTGTGGCGGCCGGGTATTTTCAGGGCCGTCTCCCGCACCAGCCGGAACTCGCGCCCCTCCCACCGCACCATCAGGTGCCCACCGCGCAGGAAGGCGGCCTTCTCCGTCCTGGGCTCCACCCTTATGCTGAACAGAGCTGCCCTGGATCGCAACCGGCGCGCCCATCGCCTTAGCAGCGGATCGTCGCCGTTGAGCACGGCCACGTCCCCGGGTTTCTGGAATCGCAGTATGTTCCTTTTGGCCTCAGCGTAAGCGCGGAAAGTCCCGTGCCAGTCGAGATGATTAGGCGTGATGTTCGTTATCACGGCTACGTTGGGGCTGACCTTCAGGCGGCGGAGGCCGAACAGCTGAAAACTGGAAATTTCGATTACCAGCGGGGCCGACCTGTCGGGCGATTCGTCGGCGGCGATCAGGAGGCTGCCGCCGAGGTTACCGCCTATGAGGGCTCCGGCGTGTCTGGAGCGAACCATCTCGCCTATCAGCGCCGTGGTGGTGGACTTGCCGTTACTCCCCGTAACTCCCAGGATCGGCCGCCCGGCGCACATCTCGAACAGGATGTTCATCTCGTGCGTTACAGGCACGCCGGCGCGCCTGGCCGCCTTCAGAAAGAGCGAATCGTATTTGACCGCGGGACTGGCCACGACGAGGTCGGCGGAGGTGAAATCCTCCACTCGATGTTCGCCCAGCACGAAACGGATCGGGAAACCCTTAAGCCTGGCGATCGAGTCTTCGAGTTTCGCGGCCGGGCGGAGGTCGGTTACCGTTACGCATGCTCCACGCCTTGCGAAGAAAGTAGCGGCGCCTATGCCGCCGCCAAAAGTACCCAGCCCCATCACCGTTACGCGCTTGCCGCGATAATCTTCCATGTTCCTCCGCCCCAAGCACTGAGTCCGGAAAACCGTTCGGGAAAAAGTGCGCGGCCCCCCTGAAGCGTGACCATCCTCCGCCGGAAGCGGTGATACGTCGCAAGGGATACGATACGCGCGTTCCTCCGCCTGGCGCCTCCTCCCCCGCGGCCAGGCAGACCGGGCGATGCGTGTGCATGCCCCAGTCGCGACGGCATCTCCCCCCCACCCCGTCGGGAGGACCGGCCGGGAAAGCCGCGACCCCCCGCGGGAAAATGCGGCCGTCAAACCGCCCAATAGAAAATGATCGGAAATTCCGGGCGGCGACTTGAGTCCAAGTGGCGGAATCCGGGGCGGTTTCTCGGGAGATGGCGGGCTCGCCGGTTTGCCGGGACGGGACCGGAGCCTCCGACGGGACGAACCGCCATGCCGTTTTGTGCCGGGAAAATGTTCGAGTGTAACGGATGACGGACGAACCGGGCGGACCGGGGTCAGGCCTTCGCCATATCCTTTTCGTCCATCACCCGGCATATTTCGAATATCACCTGCATGGTGGGCATGTGCACGTTGACCGGGCGGACCGGCAGATCGCTCATGGAGAAGAATTCGAACGATCCCGCCTTGATCGCGCCCATCGCCAGGATGGCGTCCATCCCCTTCTTGCCGTCCCTGCCAGACATCTCCGCGTATACGACGTTGCCTTCCGCTATGGCTATCATCCCCTCCAGCCCCTGCGAACGTATCTTCATCTCGCCGGTGTAGCGGTTGGCAGCGACATACTGTAGGACCTGCGGCAGGCTCTGCTCCGCCAGGTTGCCCGCCAGCGTCACTTCGCGCGAAGGGGCGAGCGTGGAGGATCCGCCGGGCACCACGGTCGCCTGCGTGGAAAACGAGGTCGTCTGGCGTGCGATCAGCTTCATGGGTTCGTGGGCGGAGGAAGCCGATATGTAGGTCATGACCGTGCCGCCGATGCGGAATGAATCCCCGCTTTTCAGCTTCACGTGGCCCGACAGCCTTCTCTCGTTTATGTACGTTCCGTTCGACGAGTTCAGATCCTTGAGGAAAACTTCTCCGTCGCCGGTGCAGGCGATGGCGGCATGATGCCTGCTGGCCATCGCGTCGGCGATCAGGATGGTATTGTCCCGTTCCCGCCCCAGCGAAATGACATCCCCAGGCCTTATCGGGAAAGGCTTAGGCCCCAGACCGAGAAGGAAGCCTACGGCATCCTTGACGCCCATGCCCGCCCAGCAAAGCCTCCAGGCAACCCAGGCGCCTCCCGGGCGCCCGTCCCATGTCTTCCGCCGGAGGCGACGGGACCGGACCGTCAGAAACGGCGCACCCG
>JAOACM010000735.1 GCA_026417845.1 Planctomycetota bacterium
CTACGAAGGCACTCGCAACAGACGTCACGACGCCTATCCACAGCGCTGCCCGCTTCGGCACTGGACCCGAAACAGGCGCCAAGGAGCTGCCGGCGGCTCGCCTGTCCATCCCAGACCTCCCCGAAGCCCGCCATCCTCCGCTTCCACCACACCGCATTCGATATCGCGATCTTTCAGGGCCTGTCCAAAAACTTCCTGCCGGCCAATGGGACTCGCTGAGCGTATAAGCTGCGCGCCGGAGGTTTCGGCCAGGTTCTCAGGACACGGCCGCGCTGCCGCCCGGTTGCCTAGCGGAGTCCCCTCCCGCGTCCGGCGCCGGACTTCCATCGCGTCCTCTCCACCGGACAATACTTGTAGCACCTGCCGCAGGACAAACAGGACGAAGCCTCCACTTCGTATCCCGCGCCCCGCCGCCTTCTGGCGACCCATGCGGCCTTTAACGCCAGGGCCAGTCCGCAGAAGATGCCGACCGCCGCACCGCCGAAGCGGAAATCCTTTTCGATGCCGGCAGCTTTTTCAAACAGCCTCCTCGCATCGCCGCCGGCCGCGCGGAAGGCCCTGCTCTCATCGGTTTGTCCCTCGACCATCCCGCGCTCCTCCAGATGTACCCTGTCCGCCAGGATGACAATCCGGTTCCACCGGGCCAGCGCCGGTCCGGCAAACCATCCGGCCGCCCCGCATACCGCAGGAAGCCCAGCGAATAGCATCGCCGCGATCAATATAAGACGGCCGCTCCCGGCCATGTCCGGCCGAAAGCCTGCCGGTCCCGCCGGTTCGGGAGGATATATTGCGCCGTACGGGCACGCGTCCTCGCACAGGCGGCACTCGACACAATCACCCGGCGTAACGGAAACCTTTCTCCACGATACCGCCGCGAAAAGCCCGAGTAGAGCTCCGTAGGGGCAGATGTATCTGCAGTACGGCCTTCCGACGAACACGCCACTCAGCAGAAATCCGGCGCCGATCAGAAACATGTACAGAGGACCCGCCAGCCGGAAAAATGGAACGAATGGATCGTATCTGCATATTATGAATGCGCTGCCGGTTGCTGCCATCAGGACCGCCAGACTGAGATAAATCCATTTGAGCGACGATAAGGCGGCATCAAGGGTACGGGGAACGCGGAGCGGCCGGAGAAGCACGAGGTCCTGGATCGCGCCGAGCGGACAGGCAGCGCCGCAGAATGCGCGTCCGAAAAACAACGCTGTCAGGAGCGGGACTGCGAAAAAGAACACTACCGGCCAGGGTACGGGAAACGCGGGATCGGCCAGGCCGAGCGCTACGTTTTGAATCGCGCCTATGGGACATACGCACCCGCCGCGGTAGAACCCGAAGTAGGCCAGCGAAACGGCCAGGAGGAATTCCTCCTGGAAGCTCCGGAAATCGAGCCGGCTCTTCTCCACGTTTAAAATCTTGCCACGCAGCGGTAGAATGGCTTGAAAGCGGCGATCACGGCCCTGCTTGGCAGTGCCGCCGGCGCTATCACCCTCGACAATATACAACTCGCAACGGGCTGGATTGGGGTC
>JAOACM010000736.1 GCA_026417845.1 Planctomycetota bacterium
ATCTGAAGCTGATGATGGCCGAGCTGTGCGGCAAGAAGACCGGCTACTGTCGCGGCCGTGGAGGCTCGATGCATATCGCCGACGTCGCCGCCGGCAACCTCGGCGCCACGGGCGTGGTCGGCGGACACATTCCGGTCGCCACGGGGGCGGCCGTAGCGTGCAAGCTGAAAGGCGAGGGCCGCGCGGTCCTGTGCTTCTTCGGAGACGGGGCGTCGAACAACGGGGCATTTCACGAGTCGCTGAACCTGGCCGGGGCGTGGAAACTGCCTGTTGTTTACGTGTGCGAGAACAACATGTATGGGATGAGCGTTCCGTGGGCGAAGGCCGCAGCTGTAAAGGACGTGGCGAAGAGGGCCGAGGCATACGGATTTGAAGGCATGGTTGTAGACGGCCAGCTGCCGCTGGATGTCCGGCGCGCCGTCCTGGTAGCGATGGAGAAGGCCAGGAACGGCGGCGGCCCGACGCTCGTCGAGGCGAAGACCTACAGGTATCGCGGCCACTCGCGCTCTGACGCCAGAAAGTACCGGACGAAGGAGGAAGAGGAGTACTGGCGCGCCAGATGCCCGATCCTCCTCTTCCGGAAACTGCTCGACGGGAACGGTATATTCTCTCAGGCAGAAAGCGACAGGCTCAACGAAGAAGTAGTCCGGGAGATAGACGAGGCGGAGAAGTTCGCGTTGCAGGAATCTCCCTATCCGGACCCGTCGGAGCTGTTCGAGGACGTGTACGTGCACTGGATAGAGGGGGAGAAGGGGCTGGTAAGGAGGACCTGACAGAGATCGCCGGTGCGGTGCGGCGATAGACCGGCTGGCGGGCCGGGGCGACCGACCCGGCGCGGCGGAAGGATCGCCGGCCGTAGGAGTTGCGAGGGAGGAGGAGGAAGCGACCGGGCGGGGAGTTTCGCGGACGGGATGGCTAACGCGTAGCTTCCGGAGTCTGTCTGAAAGAACTCCTGAGGCGCCAAAAGGCCCCGCGGCCTCCAGCCCGGCCCGTCCTGAGGTTTCTGAACAAGGCCCTTTGAGCGAAGGAGAACGCACCAGATGGCAATCAGGACTTACGCCGAGGCGATACGGGACGCGCTGGCGGAAGAAATGCGGCGGGATCCGACCATATTCGTTTTCGGCGAAGATGTAGGCCTGTACGGCGGCGCCTACGGCGCCACGAAGGGGCTGTTTGAGGAGTTCGGCGAGGCGCGGGTCAAGGACACGCCGATAAGCGAGGCGGCCATAGCTGGCGTATGCGTCGGCGCCTCGATGTGCGGGATGCGGCCGGTCGGCGAGATCCAGTACATGGACTTCACCACCATCGCCATGGACCAGCTGGTCAACCACGGAGCAAAGAACCGCTACATGTTCGGCGGCAAGACCAGACTCCCGTTCGTAATGCGCACGCAGGGCGGCGCCGGCCGCTCGATCGCCGCCCAGCACAGCCAGTCGCTCGAGGCATGGTTCGTCCACGCTCCCGGCATCCTGGTCGTGGCGCCTTCGACCCCATACGATGCAAAGGGACTCCGGAAGTACGCC
>JAOACM010000737.1 GCA_026417845.1 Planctomycetota bacterium
CCGCCGCGGCCAGAGGACTCCCGCCCCCCGCCGATGTTTCCCGGACCATGCCATCCAGATCTCCGGACATATACAGCAGGTTAAGCAAAGAAACGGAGCACATCGCATCGCGACGGGGGTTGTTTTGCACAGACTTGCAATATTCTTCGTGTGCCTTGCGCGCCCCCGACATATCGCCCATCCCAATGCGGATGGCTACGCGGCGCAGATTCAGCTCAGGACTGGACGGATCCGATTCCTGCGCACGGATCGTATCCTTTTCCAGCGCATCGAATTCCCCCAGCGCGAACCGCATATCGAACAGCAGCCTTTCGGCTCCGGGGAACGCCGGATTAAGCCTGACGACGGCCGCGCAGGACTCGCGCGCCGCAGCGAATTCCCCCCGCCCGGCCATGTGGTACGCCTTGGCGAACAGCGGATAGGGGTTGCCCGGATCGGCAGCTATCGCCCTGTCATACCAGGCCAGGGCTTCCTCCGCCCGCTGGGCTATCCGCCCCCGCAGGTACATCAGTACGGGGTTGCTGTTCTCCTTCTCAAGCATCCCGTCGTAGAGGCTGATGAGGTCGCCGGTCCGTCCTTGGAGCTGGCGGATCGTCTGGTAGCTCCTGTGCCACTCGATCGCGACCGGGCGCGCGTGCAGACCTTTCTCGAGAAATTCCGCACACCTGGCGACGTCATCCATCGCCAGCCCTGTCAGCGTGTATGCCCGCACCAGCCCTTCGTCGCGCGGCCGCAACCCCAGAAAGTGCTCGGCTAAGCGCAGCCTGTCGTGCGGAGGGACGGCGCCCATGACGGCAGGCAGCATCCCGCCGGATACGGGGACCATGCTGAGGCGCGTCTTCCGGGGCGGCAGGATGCGGTGGAAATCGGAAAAGACATAATCCACCCCGTCCAGCTTCAGGAACTTTTCCCCGAACAGGAAACGCCGTTCGGGCTCCCCCTTTTGAGTTCCCCGCTCGTGCAGGAGCACGGCTGCTCCCCGCGGGTTCAGGACCCATGCCGGCCTGTCTGAAAACCGGGCCAGCCATCCCGATCGCACGGAAAATTCAACCGTTTCCTCCCAGCCTCCTTCCCCGTCCGCCTTTTCCCCGCGGATCACGGCCTTGTGATCCCCCTCCGCCACGGATACGGCCAGCGCGGAGCCGGGCGGGACCGTCATCGGGCCGCTCCCGTCAGTGCTGACCGAAATCGTCTCATCAAGACCGTTGACTACGTGTACCTTTCTGTTGATCGCCACGTACGAATTGATGCCGTGGAGAGCTGCGGCGGCCACCGCTGCCGCGCATGCCCAGACTATCCAACGACGGCCGGATTTTCCCGGCTTTGAGCTCTCGCCGCCCCCGTCCGTACTATTCGCTGTTCCGCTCATCACGTCCTCCTCACCGTATCCTTTCCCGCCCGCTTTTCCTCCGCCTGCCTGCGATCCGACGCCAGAAGTCTGCCCCTGCTATCTTCCCTTTCGCGGCAAGGCCGCGACGGGGCTGGCCGGGACTGCGGAACGGTCCCCGTCACAGCGCGAGCC
>JAOACM010000738.1 GCA_026417845.1 Planctomycetota bacterium
GCATATACGTCCCAGTCCTTCCCGTTGCGCAGGTCGTGCCAGACGACGAGCGCGACGTCCCTGCCGGCGGCGGCGCGCGGTCTTTCCTGGAGATCGCCGGCCTCGCAGATCGCGAAGGGCGCCGCATCAAGGACGTTCCCCGATTTATCCACCCGGCATCCGACGATGTCGCCTTTGAACCTGAAACCCTCTCGCAGGTCTCCCGGCGCGAGGCGTCCCGACTGCCACGCCACGATGTATGCATCCCCGACCTTAGCCGCGCATGGCGTGTAGGCGTCGCGGTCTTCGTGCAGGGGAAGAACTTTCTCCGGCGACAGGGTCTCGCCGGCTCGGGCGGAATATCCAAAGGCCATCAGCAACCCGATCCGGATCATGGCGTGGCGCATGGGCGTCCTCTCCCGTCTGGTTCCTGCGCGGTCCTCCGTTCCAGCGATGCTGCGCTAAGCGGCGGCCGCGGACATCCTTCTTCCGTTCGCTTCACTTCACCCGCCTGTAGAAAATGGACGGCATTTCGCGCAACCCGGGCAACCGGAAGTCGCCGTCCGGCAGCCATATGGGGCCGACATGAGATGTCATGCTGTTCGGCGCGCCTTCCTCGATGAATTTTACCGGACCGTTCCTGCCTCTGGGTGGACCCGAACAGGCCGCGACCATCCTCCGCTCAAGGTCGAGGCGCACGAAAGTTGAGGTGTCGGTGATCCGCATGTAGAGGAACCGATAATCCGGATCGTCGGGTCCGAAGTAGACGCTGCCTTCTCCGTAGCCTTTGTATCCGTCGAAGGGGCCGGCATAGCCTCCTTGCGGCCCTGTCTTTTCGCCCTTGAGCACGCCGTGGAACGTCCCGCCGTCGTTCATGTCGAAGTACCATACGTGCCAGCCGCTCCTGGTCATCGTGCCGCAGGCGTAGAGCCGGTTCTTTTTCTCGTCGAGGGCGATGCTGGCTCCGAACCCCATGTCGATGCCGTCGGTCGTGTTGAGCTTGATGTCGGAAGCTATCTTCATTGCCTCGATGTCAACGATCGCCAGCCGCCCGCCGCGGAACAACGTCCAGAGCCGGTTCTTCGAATCGAAAGTGACCGCCTGGATGCCGCTCAGGGGAGCGTCCGGCAGTATGGTGCGCACCATCTGCTCTTTGAAGTCCATTACGCGGAGGCGATCCCCGTTGCATGGGTCGGTGAAGACGCCGTAGCGGCCGTCCGGCGAAGAGGCTCCCGAAGAGCGGGCGGCATAGTGCACCCCGCCGTAACGGGCGCGGGAGAATGGTCCATCGAGCAGACCGCGGCCCGAGAAGGCTACCGCGTGTATCCGCTCGGAGTGAGGATCATAGTCCCAGTAAACATAGGGCCATCCCTCCTGGAAGCCGGTCCCTCCTCCGCGAAACATGACTTCCAGCCGCGGTCCATCCAGGTTGCCCGGCAGGGATGTGCCGCACCATGCGCCCGCCCGCTCCCACTCCGCGCCCGGGTCCCAGACCGGCGTGGCGAACTTGGACGCCGCCCTGGCCTCCCCAGCTACCTGC
>JAOACM010000739.1 GCA_026417845.1 Planctomycetota bacterium
GCCCCCCTCGCCCCGCCGCAGGCCCTCCTCCCAACATACTACACCGCGGCGGGCGGCGGGTTGAGCGGAAAATACATTACGTGTTATTATGTGTTAGAATGCGGAGAGCGCCGGCTGCGCGCCGCGGACCGATGCGGCGACGGCCGTTCGCCACCACCCGCACGTCCCGCAGGGCATCGAATCCCGTCGCGACACGTCGATCGCCTGCAGACCTGTCCGTGAACCTCCGGACATGGGGGCGCAACGCGATGGTATTGCCTTGGGCGCCCCAGGATTTCCGGGCGGGCTATACACCCTCGCAGCTTCCCGACCGGCCGGGCACGCACCCGAGCTGCGCGCGGACAGCGGCTTCCAGACCGAACAGGGGTTCCCGGCACGGCGTCGTCGAACCGGAGAACATCCCTTCAGGAAGAGCGCCATTGGCCGGAGCCGAACCGCCCGGCGGCCGCGGCGAACGAAGAAAATCCGCGAAATCCTTCAGGGCGCGCGTGACCGGGATCCCCCTGTGGCGGCGATCTCAGCGATCCGCTGACCAAGTCTCCGCTTTTTTCAAGAGCGCCCGTGCCTCCGCCTCCGTCTCGCACCGGGTCTCGATGAAGAGGCCACGCGCCGAAAGCAGGGACAGCGCCTCTTTGACCTCCCCCGGCGTCAGCGAGATGTGCAGGTTCTTCCCCGCGGCCTGGACCCTCCTGATCTGGGCCAGGTAGTGCAACGGACCGGGCTTGCCGGCGCCGGGCAGTATCTGGATGGCTTGAAGCCGAGGCAGGTCGCACAACGCGTCGAGGTGTCTGAAGTTGCCCACGCCATCCAGATGGTACAGAGTATGGTCCAGGAACCGCGTCTGTCGCTCGATGCTCGGCAGGAAGATGTCCCGGAACATTGCCGGAGAAATCATGTAGGCGAAGTGAGCCGGTTGCGCTGTTGGACGGGACGGGGCGGATGGAGGGGGGAGAGGGGGGGCAAGGGCGCGGATCGGACGTGTTTTCGAGCAGCCGGGGGGGCAGGAGCGGTCGTCAACCGGTGGAAAACACCGCGAAAGCCACGTTTAAGCCGCATCGGGGCCGCGACGGCACAGAGTATCCCCTGAGACGATCGGAAAACCGCCCCCGCATCTCTATCCCGCCGCGCCTCCGCCGCCAACCCCGGCGCGATCTCAGCGGCGCGCAGGGGCGGGCGAACGCACAGAGCGTCTATCCATCACCCATGCCGACGGCCTTCCGCAACGCCTTCTGCACCGGTCCAAGACTCATCTTCGACAGCGTACCCTCGTATCTAGGCGCCATCGCCAGCGCAGTCGCAAACGCCGCGTGCGCTATCATCACCACGCCCACGAAACTGTGAAACCTCCGCGACCCAACCACGTTCCCATCATCCGCCCCCCAGAACACCTTCAGCCGCGCAGCCACCCTCTCGCTCGATGCCCTCCCCTTGTACAGCCTCTCGAACTCCTTCGTCGCGCGCGGTATGGGCGGAAATCTCCTCAGGTCTATCTCCTGCTTCACTCGCACAGTCTTCCCA
>JAOACM010000740.1 GCA_026417845.1 Planctomycetota bacterium
CTGATCCGGGGATCGGTGAACACGTCGGTCTCGTCCCTGCTGGTGCTGCTGAACTCCGATACTATCGCGCCCTCCGGCCCGGCCTGGAACCAGTGCAGGGTATCCGGCTCGATGGTGTATTGCTGTCCGGGCTTCAATTCCACCTCGTGGAACACGGTGTAATACGCCTCGCTCCCCTCCGGTATCCGCGCCTTCGGCCGCGCGGCCGGCGCGCCCGGTACGTACAGCCAGACGATCCCTTTCCGGCACCGGAAGGTTTCCCGCTTGCCCTTCCATCCGGGCGTCGAGGGATGGCGATGCTCGGGACAGGTCTGGCCCGGGAAGAGTATCAGCTCCTTGGCGCAATACCGGTCGTTGTTTTCGTAGACCACTATCTCCAAGCCCTGGCGTTCGAGTTCTCCCAGTCCGAGGTCCGTCACTTCCATCCTCTCGAACTCCTCTGGCGTTATGACTATGCCGGCCCCGGCGAGCATCGCCGCGGCGCGCTTCCTGGCGGACTCAATAGCGCTCCTATTCATCGCCCCTGTCGCCTCCGTCGCACGGTCCGACCCGCAATCCTCCGATATCGCGCCAGCCGGCGAAGCCCGGCGCCGGGTCGCGGCGTTGCCATCCGGCGGCGATGCGCGCCCTGGTTTCATCCCAGCCCCGTACTCCGCCGGTAGCGTCGGGCGCCTCGACGCAGCATGCCCCGGCAGCGACGGCGAACTCCACGGATTCCCCTGGTGTCCGGCCCCGCATGAGCGCGGCCAGAAAGCCCGCGATCGTGCAGTCGCCCGATCCTGTTGTCCCGGCCACCTCGACGCTGAAGCACGGCGCGTAAAGCTCGCGCCCGACCCACCTCGCATCGCGCGGGAACGCCGCTCCTGCGCGGGAAAGGCGGGCCGGATCCGGCGTGGTCCTGAGGTAAAGCCCCGCGGCGCCAAGCTTGATGACGGCGGCCGCCGCGCCCATGTCGAGTATCTCGCCGGCCAGCTGCGCCACGAGACCGGGATCGTACAGGCCGTCCGGCATGCCGCCAGACTGGGCCTCCAGAGTCTCGAACCGGGGGCGGTCCAGCATGAACAGAAGCTCGTCAATGCTGGGGAGGAATACGTCCGTTTCCGGCAATACGCGGGCCAGCCACGCGCGCCAGTCGGTCCGCCCTCCCGGCGAAGCCGGATCGGGACGGGCCATGTCGAGCGTTACGGTCAGTCCCGCGGCGCGGGCGCGCCGGAAGAGCCGGGCGCACTCGGCGCCACCGTCTTCGCGAATCCGGGTCATCAGCGGCGGGTACCCGAAGTGCAGCAGCGCGGCCCCTTCAAGCAGCGCATCAGGCACGTCCTCCGCGCCGAAGGAGTCGTTGGCGCCGGGGCAGTGCAGGAAACTCCTGTCTATTCCGGGGGGATTTATAACGACTGAGTAGGACGAAACCTCGCCCCGCACGGGAACCATACCCACGTCGAGATTGGGACTGGCGGCTTTCAGGATCGCGATTATGTTCCACCCGAACGCGTCGTCGCCGAC
>JAOACM010000741.1 GCA_026417845.1 Planctomycetota bacterium
CGGCAGGTCTCTGCTCAACGCCCCGCCCGCACGTATCCGGACGGGACTGTCGAAGCGTACGCTCAGCCTTCCGCTCTTTCCCGCCTCTGCGCCCCCTCTTTTTTCTACGCCGCCATATTCCGCGCCGGTCCCGGCATCATGCGCCCGGCCCGGCCCGCCATCGCCGGATCCGGACGGAGTCCCGTGCGCAGGACCGGGCCAGCCGACGGCCGATGGCGGATACCGCAGCGCCGGTGCGCCCTCCGAATAAACCGTCCACGGCCCATCGGGGAGCTCAGCGACCGCATCCAGAACCCTGACCGGCGCCCTGTCGAGGCCGAGACCTGCTTCTTCGAGCAACAGAAAGGCATGGATGAAGTACGGCAGGAGTTCGCGCGCGCGGCCGACGATCGCGAAGCCGAAACGCCACTCGGTCCCGGCGGGCACCTCAACGCGCGCATCTTCCGGCGCCCGTATGGCGAACGGGTGCGGCGCGTGGGTGCGGCACGAAGCCAACCTCGGATCCGCCGACCCGGCGCCGGGAGTATCGAACACCCATGGAAAAGCGCACGTGCCGGCCAGAGAGCATCCGGCGCAATCAGGAAGGCGCGTCGCGCACACTGTCTTGCGGAACTGAACGCCGAAAGCTCCGCGCAGAACCGTGCCTTTGAACTTGGGAAACCGCCCCGCCGCCTGCAGCCTGACGCGGAACACCAGAGGCAGTACCTTCCAGTCGGCATTCATGCGGATTCTCCAGGATACAGCCTCGACCGGAATTTTACAGACAGGCTGCTGAAAGCAAGAAAAACCTCCCCGTACCCAGCCGGTTGCGATTGCGCTGCCGTTTAAAGATAAGGCTGTCGCCTGGCTGCCCGTATGCGTGGCCGCACGCTGAAGCGCGTCCTCATGCATCGGCGGGCGAAGGAGGCGGGGGGGGATTTTGAATCCGGGAGACCGGACGGCTGTCCGCAAGGGGAGGGCGGCCGGCTGCCCCCCGGCACTCCGGCCCAGCGGCGGATCGGGGGGAAGATTCCCGGAAGGCCCTCTGGCGCACGGGTTTTTCAGGCAAAGTTTCGACGGAATCCTGACGAGGCTCATGGATTAGACTCAAAATGTGAATGGGAAATTCGTAAGAATAGCGCGAAACATAGGCGTGGAACCGTGCGAAGACCCCGTCTCGTTCAAAATGTAAAAATTTTTTGACATTTCCAAGTTTGGATGCGCAAGTTCCTGTTTAGCAATAAGTTATGTTCGATGCCCAACTGTCCTAGAATGGACATTTCAGGACACTTCATGGAAAAATCGCAGTTCCATGCGCCAGGCAGATCAGAAGCATATTTTTTCATAAAATATTCTGGTATCTGAAATGGCATCCGGCGGATGAATATGAGCAGATTACTGCTCATGAAATTTCCCCTCTCGCGACCAGGGTCCCGCCTGGCCCGGCTGGGGCGGGCGGCCTCTTAAAGTCCATCCGGAGTCTCCCCCGCCGGGCAATGGGGATCGCTGAGCGTATAAG
>JAOACM010000742.1 GCA_026417845.1 Planctomycetota bacterium
GGGCTTCTATGATCTCTAGCGCCTTGTTCATGAGCGTGGCGGAATCAATAGTTATCTTCGCGCCCATGTTCCATGTCGGATGGTTGAGCGCCTCCTTCGCTGTGGCGCGCGCCATCGTTTCCCTGGGGGCGTCGCGGAAGGGGCCGCCGGAGGCGGTCAGCAGGATGCGCCTTACCTCGCCCCTGCCGCCGCTGCGCATGGCCTGGAAGATGGCCGAGTGCTCGCTGTCTATTGGAAGGATTTCGGCCCCGTGCCTGTCCGCCGCCGCGCGCATGATGGCCCCGGCCATTACCAGCGGTTCCTTGTTCGCTATCGCGACGCGCTTGCCGCCCTCGATGGCCCTCAGCGTCGGCACTAGCCCGGCCGCTCCGACTATCGCCGACACGACCGTATCGGCCTCCGGGTCTCCTGCCAGATGCGCGACGCCCTCCGCCCCGGAAAAAACCTCGCACCGCCCGTTCACCATCGCCCGCAGTTCAGCGGCCCTGTCTTCCCGGAACATCGCCGCCCGGGGCACGGCGAACTCCGCGATCAGCTTCGCCATCTCCTCCGCGTTCGAACATGCTGCCGCGCCGATCAGCCGGAAGCGATCCGGAAAACGGCGGAGCACGTCGAGGGTGCTCCGGCCTATCGAGCCGGTCGCACCGAGCAGGACGATGTTTTTCCGCCTCTTATCTCCGGCGTCCATCCGCGCCCTTCCGTCTCAGGCAGACTCCCGCTCCAGCCGCGACACCAGTTCCCCTCCGAGGAGAAGCCGGGGCGGAAACGACCGCCGGGTCTTCCGCCGATGGATCGTCCAATCGTGCCGCGACGGGATTGCCTTCCCGCGCTTCTGCCGGGCCCCTCAGGTTCCACTCTGCTCTGACCTCTGCACTATATTTTGGCGACGGTTGGGGCGAGTGCAATATGCAATTAAGCCGAATTGTACGGGTGCGTAGCCGATTTCTGTAGTACTTCGCGACGGGACAGGTCGCGCCCGGCCTGAGACGCCGGATCAGGCATGGGATCTGGAGCTTGGAACGTGGGGAGAAGTAAGGAAGCTGGCGCCCGATCCTGCGCTGGCGACAGTAGCGTCCAACCTGAAGCGTCGGGCGCGCTTGGCATCCACGCCTGCCGGCAGCGGCTTTGTTGTTTGTCAGGCGCGAACAAATATGAACGCGAGGGATGGGATGGAACCGGACGCTATCCGCCCAGGAAGAAACTCAGGCGCCACCGCAGGCTTGGCGGTTATCCAGCCCCACGGCGGAGCGAAACGGTACCACACCCGGCTTGTAGCACCCGACAGCGGCTTTGCTGCAAAATTAAAGTCGTAAGTCTATAGAGAAAAACACGTTGCGCGCAAATGCTGCCCTCGGAACAAAGCATCGGAACTCATTGTACACTAAAGCGCTATGACCTTTATGCAACAAAGCCCCTGACGATCATACCGGCAATCGGGAGGTGAGGATGAATCGCTGTGAGTCCTGCGGGTATGCCCTGTCTCTTATACAC
>JAOACM010000743.1 GCA_026417845.1 Planctomycetota bacterium
ATCGAAACGCGGCGTCCGATGATCCGCGCTACCAACACGGGGCTGACGGTAGTGATAGACGCCCTTGGCAGAGTCCGCGACCAGCTGCCTCCACAGTCTCCCGGTACTTTGCTGACACATGTTCCTATGCCTGAGCGTGAAATGACATCCTTTTATGCCGCCGCCGGCGACTGGTGGTGGATCCTCTGCGCCATGGCTGCGATCAGTATCGGCATTCCCTCCCGTCGTGTACGCCCTTTACGGAGGCTGTGGTGATGCCTCTGCCCAGGCGTTCCGAAGCGGGCCTCCGGCCGGATACCTTGCAGCCGCGCCGGCCGCCGGTCCGGACCGGCAGGGGCATGTCCCTTTCCCGAAAAACCCGCCGCAAAAAACCTTGACAGACTTTTCGAAGGCAACATAATCCTCGGAGCGAAGCATTATTGAATGTCGCGACCTCCTCCGGAGCGGCCGGCGGGGAGATGCCGGATCTGGACCGGTCGCGGCAGGATTCGGCTGTGGAGAGGGCCGATCTTCAGGAGGCGGCGCGTCGCCGGGCAGGAGCGGAGGGAGAACCGTGAGCATAGTCGCCAAGGTGTTCGTGGTGTTGAACCTGGTGCTGACCGCGGGCTTTTTTTACGTCAGCATGACGTTCTGGGCGACCCGCGCCAAGTGGCAGAAGATGTACGAGCTGGAAAAGGCGCGGCACATCGAGGATAAAGAGGTCGCCGCGGAAAAGGTGCGCGAGCTCCGCGAGAAGATGATCGGCCAGGACGAGGAGATACGCCTGGCCAAACAGCGGATCGAAACTCAGGAGACCCGCATCAAGGACCTGACCGAGCAGAAAGGCCAGGCCGAGATGAAGCTGTTCGTGGCCGAGCAGCAGAGGGAGAGACTGCAGACCCAGCTCGAGGAGGCCACTAGGGAAAACGGCCGGCGGGCTCAGCAGATCGAAAAGATGCACATAATAATCGCGAAGCAGCAGGCGGCCGTGGCCACCGCGCGCGCCAACGAGACGCAGGCGCGGAACGAAAAGACCGAGATGGAAAACGAGCTGAACGCCACCCGCGAACAGCTCGTGGCCCTGCAGAAGGACAAGCGCAAGGTTGAAGAAGACTATGCGATGTTGTCGAGGAAGATGGAGGCGCTGATGGAGCGCGGTGTTCCGGTGGCGGAGATATTGCAGGATCAGCCGGAGGTTACGCAGAAGGACATACCGGGCGTCCTGGTGCTGGCGGTGAAGCCGGAAGTCGGGATGGTGATGCTGTCGGCCGGCGAGGAGCAGGGGGTAAAGACGGGATACCGCTTCTCAATTATACGCGGGGATAAGTACGTGGGCAAGGTGCAGGTCGAGAAGGTATATAACAACATGTGCTCCGCTCGCATACTGCCCGGTTCCAAGGACGAGATACGGGAACACGACGAGGCCAGGAGCCGTTAGAGCGGAAGAAGATGGCGGCGCCGGGCGCCGGGACGGGTCCAGCGGCGCCAGGCCGATAGGCTGTCTCTTAT
>JAOACM010000744.1 GCA_026417845.1 Planctomycetota bacterium
GTTTACCGTCCCTGCGTCGGGACGCAACGGATGGAGCGGATCCGTTCGTGGCGCGATGTTGCCGCCTCGGCGCGTGCGCGCCACCAGTAGTAGCCGCTACCTGAGAGCGGCAAACAATTACTGCCGCAGGGGAATCGCCCGCCGGCAGCCGGCGTCCGTTACCGCGCGTCGCTGACCTGTTCAATCCCGCTTCTTCTTTTTCTTCTCCTTTTCGGTTCCGGCCTTGCCGTCGGCCGGCGTCTCCGCCTTTTTCCCGTCGGGCGATTTTCCGGCCTCCGGCTTTTCCGCTTCGGGCGACTTCGGCTTTTCTTTCGCCGGTTTTTCTCCCACCGGCTTTTCGTCTTCCGGTTTTTTCGCGTCAGTCTTCTTCTCCTCCGGCTGGAAGATTCCTCTCAAGTCTCTTCCAATGTCCCTTACGTTCTTCTCCATTTCCTTCACGGCGCCGGCACTTTCCGCGGCTTTCTTCCCGAAGTCTTTCGCCATGGCCTCGCCCGATGCTCTCAGGAAGTCCCTCACGCTGAACGCCAGGTCACGACCGGCCTCGATGGCCGGGGCGAGCACGCATCGCGCCACGGCAGGCACGGCTGCAAGGAGGTTATCCGAACGCAGTTCGTCGACCTCGATTGGCGGCAGCGTCTTTTTCGGTATCAGGGACGAGCCTTCCTTCAGCAGACTCTGGCTTATCCGGAGGCTCATGCCGGAAGTTTTAAGCTTCCGGATAAGCACCGGCGTCGAGGCCGACCCGCCCGATGCGCCGCCCGTCGCGGCGGCCTTCCCCGCTCCGCTTCCCGGCTTGGCGCCCGTTCCGCCGCCTTCCGCCGTCCAGGTCGGCCCGGACATGCGCGCGGCGAAGTGGTCCAGCTCGGCAAGTATCCGACCGATGTTCGTCCCCGACATATTGAACTCAAAGGCAACGTCGGTATCCTCGACGGTTATCTCAGGCATCTCGATGAGGCTGGACGCGAGCGAGTCGAGCTTCGCGACTACCCCGATCTTGCCGACCCGGACCGGATCCTTTTCCTGGAAGCGAGGAGGCGCCCCGACCGTCAGACCGGCTATCGAGAAACGCCCGGCTGCCAGATCGATGTCGGCGCGATCGAAGCGGATATCCAGCATGTGGAAATCGTCCGATCCCTCGGTTCCTGAGCGCAGGCGGAGGTTCGTAGCACCTATCGCTGGGGGCTTTCCGTCGGAACGGCCTGTGCCCTGCGCGGTTCCCGGCTCCATGGCTTGGGGGGCGGTTTCTTGCGGCCGCGCAGCGCCGGCACGAGGGATGGCTCCGGAACCTGAGCCAGACAGGGTACCTCCGGCGAGCGACAACTTGCCATCGCAGGCCATGTCGAGAGGCCCCAAGGTGCCCTCAATCTCGAACTTTTGCGGGAATCGCAGAGAAGCGTTGAGGCGGGACAGATCGTTTGCAGGGGCCCTGAGCCGGAAAGCGAGGCGGTCGGCGACGGTATCGAGCATCACTCCATCGAAATCAAGC
>JAOACM010000075.1 GCA_026417845.1 Planctomycetota bacterium
AGATGTGTATAAGAGACAGGTGTATAGGCCGCAGGTGCGCGGGGCAGATACAGGGCAGCGTCAGGCCAGATACTGCGTTTTCCCTGGCCGGCTGCGGGGGACGAATGCCGGTGGTGAGAGTCAGTTGCGATGTCTCCGGGTGAGAGGGAGATTTGCGAGGGAGGGTAATTTTTGCCGGATTCAGGCTGGGGCTGCTGTTCGTAGTGGTGTGATCGAGCGAGACAGCAATAGCGCCACCACATATGCCCGGCGCCCCTGTGCCCCGCACATACGGGGCGGCAAACAATGACGCGGGCAGCCGGGGGGGACTCCGGCTCTTTAGAGGGAATTCGATCCCACCGGATTGTGTTTTTCGCGATTTTTACCCCAAGCAGCTTTCAGAGAGCGCCGGAGGCAAGCCTGCGCGTACCCCTCCGCGCCCGCTTCGTCGCGTCCTCTCTGACAGCCGTTTCTGCGGACCAATAGCGCACCGGCTCCGGCAGGGACGCCGGCGCTCCCAGCATTTACGGTCATACACCCAGCTTCGCGTTCGCGTAACGATTCCGCTTGCTATTACGCGTATCGGATGTATCTTCGTTACCGGGTGGTAACTTCGTGAGCTGATCGAATGGGCATGAAATTCTTTGCACATATGTGGAACGGGACCGCGGACAAAATGCCTCGAAGGCAAGGGCCTATCGTTTGCATCCTGTGTATCGCCTGTCTCTCCGGGATTGTTGGAGGATGTCCTCGGGATCGCGGAAGCGAGGTCTCCGCCAGTAGCATCCGTCGAATCGAGGACATCCAGGAAGGCGAGACGTTCCTGGGCATCACTGGCATCCTGATGAGCGCTGATGGAGCGCCCTTGGTGGTCCGGCGCAGAAACGCCGACGGAGAAAAGATACTGGCGATATTGGGCGCGCCGACACCGGGATCGTTCGCGGCGGCTCCGGGATCGGGGGGGTCGCTCCCTGGAGGCAACATCCTCTCGCCGGCGGCCGGCGGAGCGATCGAAAAAGTCATCAGGCGACTGGGCTTCCGGTGCTCGCCGGGACGGTCGGTCTGGGAGAGACCGGAACCGTCCGGAGCGGAAAGAGACGGACTGCTGGCCGATACGTTGGAGGAGCTGCGCGCGGTTTCCGCCTCGTTGAAATGCGCCCTGGCGAATCTGGAGAATTCCCGGCGGCCGGGTTACCAGCCTTGGGGCCCGCCGGAGCTTGCCGGGATCGGGGGTGCTGGCGAGGGGGCGGAGGGAGCAAAAGCTGGCGCCAGCAGTGAAGCCGGAGGCGCGGGGAAGCCGGAAGATGTCGTGGATGTCGCGAATACCGCGAAGGCCGGAGATGCCGGGGGGACCGCAGGAAGCGCAGGAAGCGGGGATGCGTCCGCTTGGACGGGTGGCGGCGAGCCCGGCGGCCGGTCGCCCGCAGCGGCCCGCGCCCCAAGGCGAATGTACGGGCGCGTGTGGGCGATGCGCACCGGAATCCCAATGGACGTGGCGATATCCGATGGGGCGGACGGCATGGCGTTTTTCAGATGCTTCTTCCCCGCTGAGGGAGGCGATAAATCCGGAACGGGCGGCCGTCTCGGCGTATCCGCCCCCGATGCGAACGGCCCCGTCGCTGGATACCGGGCGTCCATACCAGCCGGCCCGGCATCTGCCGCTCCCGCGCCGGGAACCGATCGCCTGTTCTTCCTGACGCGCGACGGCAGAATCTGCGTGGACCGGGCGGGGCGGCTGCGGATCGCCAGCGGTATACTGGATTCGCCGGTCGAATCGGTTCCGCCCGATGCAAAAGGGCTGAGAATATGCGGGGATGGGAGGGTCGAGTGTAAAGATGAAAGCGGCATGTGGCGGCGGCTGGGACGCATAGAACTCTCGGTGGTATCAGATCCGGTTTCCCTGAGCGGGGAGGGGGTGGTCTTCCGGGAACCGGGCGGAACCGGAGCGGCAAGGCGCGCGTTTCCGGGAGAGCCGGACGGGCCGGTACTGATGCCCGGCTTCCTGGAGATGCCGTCCATAGATATTTCGCTCGAACGTTCGATCCTCGCCTCGTTTGCTTCTCTGCGGGCCGTCCTTCTGGGGTTGGCCGGTATCCTCGAGTCGGGAGAAGGAGACGCCGGGGGTACGAGAGGCCGCGACCATCAGACGAGAGATATCCCCCTCCAGCCGTCTGGACCGGTCGCGCCGCGGCCCAGGGAGGAGGACATGATGCTGTTCGATGACCTGCCGTGGACCGCGGCGCATCTGAAGGCGCTCGGCATCCCGGTAAGCGCCTCCCAGGGCTGCCTTTCGATCTCTCTTGAGAACCGCGACGCCGTTGTGGAGGCCCTGACGGCGGTGCTGCAGGGGCTCCGGAGGAGGCTCTCGATAATACGCGAGAACATCGCCAACGCGGACCGCGCCCGCGACGCACAGGGCAATTTGAATCCTTATCAGAGGAAGAGACTGGAGATCGGCGCGCGAGGGCGGTTGATCGAGTCGCTGGATCCGTCCGAATTCCGGAAGATATACAGGCCGGGCGCTCCCGATGCCGACGAGAAGGGTTTCGTCACACTGCCGAACGTGCATATAGAGATAGAGCAGGCTGACCTGCGGGCTGCCATGGCGGAGTACGCGATGGTGCGCGAGGCGCTGCGGCGGCTCGCTCCAACGCGGGTCTTCCCGGATCCGGTGTCCCCCCTCGCGTCCGGTGGCGGCAGGCCGTAGTCCGGCGGAATCGCCTCCGGACAACCCGCGTTCCCGCCCGGCCCGTTCCGGGGAGACTTGCCGCGCGCCGCCCGGAACGTTCCCGCCAGGGACCGGGCGGGGGGAGCGGCATCCCGGCAGTCGGGAGCCGGATGGCGGCGGGAAGGTTCCAGAGGTCCGGCATCGGATGAACCTCAGACAGAAGATCGTGCTGGCCATCGCCGGTGTTATGCTGGTCGTCTCCGTGATGCTGGCCCTGGCGGTCGCGGCGGACCTGGGTGCCGAGCGGGTCCGCGCGCGGCAGGCCCTTTCCCGCGCGGCAGCCCGCCAGATCGCCGCGACGCTGGCGACGGTCCCGCCTGCGGAACGCGCCGGATTCCTCGGCGCGCACGGCTGGAAGTTTCTTGACCCGGACGCGGTCGAGGCACTTGCCGTCCTCGATGGTTCGAAGGTCGTCGTATGGGCCTCCTCTCCGGACCCCCTGCCGGAGGGCAGCGTGGCCGGCGATACGAAAGGCTACGACGCGTCGCGGGAGCTTCCCGGCGATCCGGCCGGCGGACCGTGGACGGTGCTGGTCAGAAGCCCGCCGGCGAGCATTTCCTTTTCCGGCGGAATCGCCGGTGCTCTGGCCACGTTGGCGGCCGGCACGGCCATACTGATAGTCGTGGCCTACGGCCTCCTGGACCGTCTGGTCATAAGACCGGTGGAGAATCTGGCCGCCGCGAGCCGGAGCATCGGCGCCAACCCCGAAGCGGCAAAGGTTCCGGAGCTGAAGCGGGACGACGAGGTCGGAGAGTTGATACGCGCCTACAACCGCATGGTCGCCGAGGTGGCCGATCTCAGGCGGAACCTGGAGGCGAAGGTGAAGGAGGCTACGGCCCGCTTCGAGAAATCCCAGCGCGGGCTGATGGTGGCCGAGCGTCTGGCCGCGACGGGCAGGCTGGCGGCAGGCGTGGCGCATGAGATCAACAATCCGCTCGGCGGGATGATGAATGCCGCGCGGACCGTAAGGCAGAGGGCGAACCTGTCGCCGCGTGACGCCGAATACCTGGACCTGATCGTCCAGGGACTTGACCGGATACAGCATATCGTCCGGAGCCTGCTCCAATTTTCGCGGCCGGTCCTGTCGAACGTGGGACCGGTAAGCATGGCGGAGGCTATCGGAGAAGCGGCGGCGTTCTGCAGGCATCGTATCGAGTCGGAGGGGGCGAACCTGCGCGTGGAGATTCCGCCGGACCTGCCCCCCGTGCTGGGGGCGAAGGCCGAATTGTCCCAGATCGTCCTGAACCTGCTTACCAACGCCCTGGACGCGGTCAGGGACAGACCTGTACGCGAGATAAAGATCGGTTTGCGGGTCGCGGGAGGAGATTCCCCCCTGGTGGAAGTTGCCGTATCGGATACCGGCTGCGGCATGACGGAGGAACAGTTGCGCCATGCCGGGGAACTGTTCTATACGACTAAGGGACCAGACAAGGGATCGGGACTCGGCCTGGCGATCGTCCGGCACCTGGTCGAATCCCACGGTGGGCGTCTGGAGATCGAGAGCCGGCACGGAGAAGGAACGAGGGTGACTTTCCGTATACCGGTGGCGGAAACGAACGCCTGACATGGGGCGTCATGGGGGGCCGGGAATGGCAATGAAAATACTGCTGGTAGACGACGAGCCGAGCATCAGGATGACGCTTGGAGATGCCGTCGAGGAGGCGGGGCACCGGGTCGTCAGGTGCGGGACGGCCGGCGAGGCGCGCTCGGTTCTGGAGGACGGAGCGTTCGACTGCTTCATCACCGACATGAGGCTCCCTGACGGCGACGGCATACAGCTCCTGAAGGAAGCCCGGGAAAGGAATCCCGGAATGGCGATGCTCGTCATAACCGGCCATGGCACCATAGAGACGGCCGTCGAGGCGACGAAGATGGGCGCGGAGTACATCCTGAAACCGTTCCTGAACGAGGATGTCCTGGCGCGTCTGGCCAAGATCGAAGAACTTCGCAGCCTCAGGGAGGAAAACGAGCGGCTCCGGACCCAGATCACCGGCAGGTTCAGGATAGACAGGATAATCGGCAAATCCGCCCGCATGCAGGAGCTGTTCGACGTCATAGAAACGATCGGTCCTTCGGATGCCACGGTGCTTATAACGGGCGAATCCGGCACAGGGAAGGAACTGGTGGCACAGGCCATCCACAGGAACTCGCCCAGGTGCTCAAAGAAGATGATCAAGGTCTCGTGCGCCGCCCTCCCCGAATCGCTGCTGGAAGACGAGCTGTTCGGACACGAGAAGGGAGCGTTCACCGACGCCCGCGAGAGAAAGATCGGCAGGTTCGAGCTGGCTCACGGATCGTCCATATTCCTGGACGACATAGACGACATGTCTCTTCCGACGCAGGTCAAGCTGCTGCGGGTCCTGCAGGAGAGGGAGTTCGAGAGGCTGGGCGGGACGACGACCATAAAAGTGGATGTGCGCGTCATCGCCGCCACCAAACAGGATCTCGCGCTGCTCGTCCGCCAGGCCAGGTTCCGCGACGACCTGTATTTCCGGCTCCACGTGGTGCGCATAAACCTGCCGCCGCTTCGCGAGCGGATGGAAGACCTGCCGCTGCTGTGCGAACATTTCATCCGGCTGCACGGCGGCAACCGCAGATACACGATAGACGAGGAGACGATGAGGGCGATGGCGGCATACAGCTGGCCCGGCAACGTCAGGGAGCTGGAGAACGCCATAATGCGCGCTATCGCCATGGCCGGAAGGAGCGACAGGCTGGACATCAGACACCTGCTTCCCCAGGCAGCCAGCGATGCGGTGCCGGTTCCTTTCAGCCCGGCCGGAACAGCAATCGGAAGGGCTTCGCCCGGCGGGATCGTGGGCGGCGGGATCGCGTCCGGCGGGATCGTGGCCGGCAGGACCACAACTGGGGGATCGGCGGACGAGGGGTTTGTGCCCGGGGGCGCGGCGCGACCGGGCGATGTTGCAGCCGGACCGGCAAAGGCCGCGGCGCCCGAACTGAGGCCGCTGCGCGATGTGGTGGCTGAGGCCGAGGCCGCGCATATCAGGGCTGTCCTCCAGCATGCCGGAGGCAACAGGACGCGAGCCGCTGAGATACTGGGCATAAGCAGAAAAAACCTGTGGGAGAAGATGCGGGAATATAACATCTCGTGAGAATTTCCGCCCCCGATGTGCTCCGCGGCCACCGGGCGGTAAGGGCCGGCGGGCGGAGATGCGCGCCCGGCCGCCGGGGGGAGCGCGGACGCGGCCTGAAGACACCTGGCATCCCCGCGAAAACCCGCTTCGAAACCGCGCGCGGCGAAGGCATTGAGCGGGCGCCAGGGTAAAGACGCCCGGGGAGATCGCGATGACCGGAATTGAGGGAGCAGGCGGGATCGGTGAAGCTCGCGGGGCCTGCCGTCCCCCTGACGCTACGCGGCCGCCGGGCGCGGCTCGACCTCCCGGCGAGCTGGAGCCTTCCCGCCCCGTTACGGCTGTGGGCGAGGATGTCCTGGAGGCGTTCTTTGAACGCATGGGCGAGCCACGGTATCGCGCCAGACAGGTCATGGACTGGGTCTACGCAAAGGCCGCCAGGTCGTATGCGGAGATGTCGAACCTACCGGCCGCGCTCCGCGACCGACTCGCGCGGGAGCTGCCGCTCTATTCCCTGAAACCGGCGGCCCGCGCCGGCGGCCCGTCGGACGAAGCGGAGAAATTCCTGTTTGAGACCGGAGACGGGGATTCGGTCGAGGCCGTCATGATCCGCCAACCGGGACGTAATACGGCCTGCCTCTCCAGCCAGGTAGGCTGCCCGATCGGTTGCGCATTCTGCGCCACCGGTCTGTCCGGCTTTGCGCGCAACCTCCGCGAGTGGGAAATAGTGGAGCAGCTCGTTCATATTCTCGGTCTTACGCGCCAGAAGATACACAATGTAGTCTACATGGGCATGGGAGAACCGCTGCTCAATTACGATGCGGTCATGGCGTCGGTCCGGAAGATAAACGCCCCCATACCTAGGGGGCTGGGCATCGGTGCGCGGCACATAACAATCTCGACGGTCGGCATCGTCCCGGCCATTGAAAGGCTCGCAGGGGAGGATATACAGGTAGAGCTTGCCATATCCCTCCACGCCCCCGACGACGGAACTCGCGCGGCCTTGGTGCCGGCAGCCAGCCGCTACAAGGTACCCGAGATAGTTGATGCGGCCCGCCGTTATTTCAGGAGGACCGGCCGCCAGGTCACTTTCGAGTACGTTCTGCTCAAAGACGTCAACGACTCGCCGCACCACGCCAGGCGCCTCGCTTCGCTTCTTTCCGGCTTCGATGCCAAGGTGAACCTGATCCCGTACAACCCGGTGGACGGGGCGCCATTCGAGCGGCCCGGGAAGGAGACCGTGGAACGCTTCCGCTCGATCCTTTTGGCGACCGGGGTCCCGGTAACCGTGCGGCTGTCAAAGGGGGGAACGATCCGCGCTGCCTGTGGACAGCTCAGGCGCGCCTCCTCCGCCGCTGGGACAGCCGCTGGAACGGCCGCCGCAGGGCGCGCGCCCGGAGACGAACGGATCGCAGATGCCGAATGCCGGCCGGAGGCAGAGTCCGGAGATCCGTCCGGCGGCAGATATGCACCCGGGAACGGGAACCGCCCCGAACTGACCGGCGGCTCCGGACGTACGGATGTGCCCGGGCGGACAACCGCAACCGGATGCCCGGACGGAACCGGCGCAGCCTCCGGACCCGGCGAGAGGAAACGCCGCCACGAAAAAGAACGCCGCGGCGCGTCTCCGGATGGGACCGGCGGGAAATCCGGGCGTGGCAGCAGGCCCTGGCACGCCAAAGGGTGGAGCCAAAACGATCCGGATCGTCCCGGTCGCGATCCGGCACCCGGACGCCGCCGCCACGGCAGGCGGGAGGACGCAGCGCGAGAATCCCCCGGAGCGGAAGGCTGACGCCGGTAACTGTTTGCCGCGCCCACATAGTTGGGGGGGGTAATTGTTTGCCGCCCCAAATGCAGGACGCAGGGTGGCTGGGCATATTAGGTAGCGCTATTGCTGTCCCGCTCGGGCGCACCGCTAAGAATAGCAGCCCCAGCCTGAACCCGATAAACATGGGAGACGCAACGCACGGGCGTATCCGCTGTAGTGCCGTTGTTGGTCGTTCCGTTCCGGGCGCGCAGCTGCGGATAGCAGCCGTAGTCCGAACGCGGCAGACGAGTACTGACGCCGGACGGTTTTGCCCGGCGCGCAGGATTATCGCTGGCGTGTCCGGAGCGGCACGACCGGATATCAAAGCAGCTCCGACCGGACCGCCGTCTGGCTATGATGGCGGGCGGCCGGTTTGGTGCGCGCTGCGACCCGGGTCGCGGCTCAGGGGAAAGAAGCAGATGCCGGTCAGGTCGGTGCTGATTGTCGTAAATCCGGCTGCGGGGCGCGGCAGGGCTGGGATTCTGGCGGATAAGGTGGAGTTTCTGGCGCGCGAGGCCGGGATTTCCATCGGTCGGCTCACGATCTCCCCGCCAGCCAAGGGCGGCAGCGGGGCCGGAGCAGGGAAAGTACCGGCCGGCGGCGGGGCCTCCGGCCTGATGGACTCCCCGCCGCGGATCGCGATCCCGCCAGGCGCAGACGCGGTGATCGCCATAGGCGGCGACGGCACGCTGAACGCCGTGGTAAACTCCGCAGCCGACCCGCTCCCGCCCATCCTGCCGGTGCCGGCCGGGACCAGCAATTCCGTCGCCAGGGAACTCGGCGCCCCGGCCGACCCGGCCGCCGTCGCGCGCGCGCTCATCTGCGGGATCGAACGCAGGGTGGATGCCATAGAATGGAAATCCGGCGGGAGGCCTGCGGCCCGCGCCCTGCTGTGTGTATCGGCCGGCTTCGACGCCGCCGTCGTCCATGCGGTGTCCGGCGCAAGGCGCGGGACGGCGTCCTATCTATCGTATGCCGGTCCGATCCTGAGGACCCTGGCTGGCTTCCGCTTCGATGCGATGGAGATCGAGGCCGACGGTTCGCCGGTGGTCGGGGGGATTACGACGGCCATAGTGTGCAACACGAGGCGCTACGGCGGGCCGCTGGTAGCCGCACCGTCAGCTGTTCCGGACGATGGCCGGCTGGACCTGTGCGCCGTCCGCGCCGGATCGAGGACAGGACTGGTCCTCTGCGGCCTCGCGGCGCTTTTATCGCGCACGGACAAGTCTGACCGCATACGGCTGGCCCGCGGCGAAGTCTTCCGGATAACATCGCTGCCGGCAAGCCGGATCCCCGTGCAGGCGGACGGCGAGGCGGCCGGGTTCCTGTCGGGGGGTGAAACGCTGGAGGCGCGGTGTCTGAGGGGCGACGTCAGAGTGCTTGTGCCGCCGGAGGCATGAGGTTGGAGGCTCATCCGGTTCCGGCTGCCGTCCCAGCGACGGCCCGCGGGCGCCATGTACGGCGGGGGTTGGCGTGGCGCGGGATGGGGTTCGCGCGAAGGAATCTGTGCGGCGTAAGGGAACTAATAGTTCGCCGCGTTCAGGTTGCGGCCGCTGTCCGCAGCGGTGCGCCCGAACGGGACAGCAATAGAGCCATAACAGCGGATACGCCCAAGCGCCGCGTCTACAACGTATATGGACGCGGTAAACAGTTGCCGGGGGAACCATGAGCAACGAGGCGAGGCGGAAAATTGTCTTCGGGCCGGTCCCATCGAGGCGTCTGGGGATGTCGCTCGGCGTGGACCTGGTCCCGTTCAAAACATGCGGCTACAGCTGCATCTACTGCCAGCTCGGCATAACGCCTTCGCCGACCCTGGAGCGTCGGGAATACGTTCCGCCCCGGGAGGCGATTGAAGCCGTCAGGGCCGCCCTGTCCGGCGGGCTGAAACCGGATTACATCACGCTGTCCGGATCGGGAGAGCCGACGCTGCATTCGCGGATCGGCGATGTGATTCACGGTCTCAAGGATCTTGGCGCTGCACCGGTGGCCGTCCTGACCAGCGGCGCGCTGTTGTGGATGCCCGAGGTCCGGCGGGACCTGGCGGAAGCCGACGTGGTGCTTCCGACACTGGCCGCCGGCGACGAGACCGTGTTTCGCAGGATGCATTGCCCGGCTCAGGGGCTGGACTTCCGGCGCGTCGTGGAGGGCATGGAGGCTTTCAGGCGCGAGTACTGCGGACAGATATGGCTGGAGGTCTTTCTCGTCGCGGGCCTGAACACGACGGAAGATCAGATCGAAAAGATGTGCCGGATGGCGGAACGCATCGCGCCCGACAAAGTCCAGTTGAACACGGCTGTGCGCCCGCCGGCCGAGAAAGGGGTGACGGCGCCGACGATGGCCGAGCTGGAGCAGATCAGGGCGGCGTTCGGACCGGCGGCGGAGATAATCGCCGAATTTGGCGGAAGGAAAACGCAAACGCCGGGCGGAAAGGAAGCGGATCCCGGGTCGGGAGAGGAGGCGGCCAGTCCGGACGGAAGGAATGGCGGGCGCGGGAACGGAGCGCCGGCCGGCGGGGAGGATATGCCGCGAGGATGGAAGGAGCCGGACACGGCCGGACGCCCCCCGCGCGAAGCTGGCGCCGCCGTCGCGCGCCTCGCTGACGAGATACTCGCGATCGTATCGCGCCACCCGTGCACGCCGGAGGACGTGGCGGCGGTCCTGGGCCTGGCCCCGGCGGACGCCGGGCGGATACTGGACGGCCTCCGCCGGGAAGGACTGCTCGAAGAGGACCGCAGGGGGGGCAGATCGTACTTCCGGACGCTCCAGTCGTAACGGCCGGAAGGCGGAACGAGACGGTTGCGCTGTTGGTTTGCGGGCGCGATTGTCAGAGAGAACACGACGGACGGTTGCGGGCGGGACGGCGCAGGCTTACCTCCGGGGTGTTCTCTGAAAGGGGGTTGGGGTAAAAATCGTGAGGAACGCAGCCCGGCGGGAGCGCATCTGCTCTGAATGGCTGGGGTAAGCTCCATTGCTGTCCGCGCGAATATCCCTCCCGTCCAGGGACATCACAACCGGTTCAGGCAGCACCTGCCCTACTTGCAATAACGGTCCAGTATCGCTTCGGCCGGAGTCCATGGCAGCCCGAACGCCTCCGCCACCGCCGGGTAGCACACCTCTCCGAACGCCACGTTCAGGCCCGCCATGAACCCGCGGTCCTCGCGCAGGGCCTTCAGCCCGGAGGCGGCCAGCTTTATTACGTAGGGGAGCGATACGTTCGTGAGCGCGAATGTGGATGTCCGGCCCACCGCGCCGGGCATGTTGGTGACGCAGTAGTGCACCACCCCTTCCTCGACGTACACCGGGTCCGAGTGCTTCGTGGGCCTCGAAGTCTCGATGCAGCCGCCCTGGTCTATGCACACATCCACGATGACCGCGCCCTGTTTCATCGCGCGCACATCTTCGCGCGTCACCAGCCACGGTGCCTTTGCGCCCTTGATGAGGATTGCGCCGATCAGAAGGTCCGCCTCACGCACCCACCTGCGGATGGCAAATGCGTCGCTGTACAGCAGAGTCACGTTTTTCGGCAGGACGTCGTCGAGGTACCTCAACCTGTCGAGGCTGGCCTCGAGAACTACCACGCGGGCGCCCAGTCCGGCGGCGACCTTGGCGGCCTGCGAGCCTACGGTGCCGCCGCCGAGGATGACCACCGTGGCCGGCTCGACGCCCGGCACCCCGCCCAGGAGAATGCCGCGTCCCATCATCGGCCTTTCGAGGTACTTGGCGCCCTCCTGGATCGCCATCCGCCCGGCAACCTCGGACATCGGCGTCAGAAGCGGCAGGCGCCCCTGCCGGTCCTCTATCGTCTCGTAGGCCACGCACGCGGCGCGGCTCTTTATCATCGCCTCCGTAAGTTCGCGCGAAGAGGCGAAATGGAAATAGGTGAATATTATCTGCCCCGGCCTGATCAGCGGCAGCTCCGGCGGAAGCGGCTCCTTGACCTTGACCACCATGTCGGCCCGGCCGTAGACCTCGCGCGGACCGGGTACTATTTCCGCTCCAGCCTTCTCATAGTCCTCGTCCGGCAGCGCCGAGGATACCCCCGCCCCGCGCTCCACCAGCACCTTGTGCCCCGCCCGTGTCAGCGCCTCGACGCCGACCGGCCGCATCCCCACGCGCGACTCGTTGTCCTTGATCTCCCTCGGAACGCCGACGATCATGTTCCATCCCTCCGCTGTCGGATCGCCTCCTCCGCCCCGTACTCCGAACGGCCCCCGCCACACGAAGAGATAACGCGCCGCCGGAACCGTGTCACGCGAAAAAGGCGCGCGGGGTGAGGGAACGGCCCGGCGGATTCGCGTCATATGTGCGCGGCAGTGAGGAGAGACAGGGCCGCGAACGCGACTGACCCGCCGGGAGGAACATACAGTGACATGCAAAAAAACTCGCGCGCCGCGAACTCACGCCAGCGGTACGCCGCCTGCGATGCGGCGGATCGCCTCCTCAGGTTCCAGTTCCGCCCGTGTCGCGGGCCGCTCCCGGCGGATCGCGGCGACCCGCGGTGTCCTCCAGCGGATCGGGATCGTCGGGTCCGGTCCTCCTCAGGCGGACATCCTCCGGGACGGCCCCCTTCGACGGGAACAGTATGGATAACGCCGCGGCCAGTCCCAGGATGCTGCCGATGACGGCCAGCGACATCGAGGTGGATATGTGCGGCAGCCTCGCCGTCCAGCTCCCCAGAGCCTCGGACTTTGATGCTTCTTCCAGGATCATCTTGGCTCCTATGAACACGAGCACTAGAGACAGAGCCGGCTTGAGGAACCGCAGCCGGCCCATCAGGCCGGCCAGCAGGAAGTAGAGTGCGCGCAGCCCCAGTATGGCGAATATGTTCGACGTGAAGACCACGAAC
>JAOACM010000745.1 GCA_026417845.1 Planctomycetota bacterium
ATTTCCGCCGCGCGCCTCGTACATACTTACCATCATGGGGGAGCTTTCCCGGATCGCGGACCACATAATCTGCGTGGGGCTGATGGCGATGGATATGGGCGCATTCTCCGTGATGCTGTGGACGTTCGTCGAGCGCGAGAAGCTGTACGATATATTCGAGGCTGTAACCGGGCAGCGGATGATGACAAGCTATACCCGCACGGGCGGCCTGTTCAGAGATATCCCGCCCGAGTTTCCGGCGATGGTCAGAAGCTTCTGCTCGAAGCTGCCCGATGTGCTGGGCGAAATCGAATATATGCTCGACCGGAACCCGATATGGCTGGGGCGGACGAAGGGAGTCGGCGTCATCACGAAGGAGGATGCCATCAGCTATTCCCTGAGCGGTCCGGTGGCGAGGGCATCGGGACTTGCCTGCGATGTGCGCAAGGACCGCCCGTATCTCGCGTATCGGGAGCTGGATTTCGATGTGGTCACCGATACCGCTGGCGATTCCTTTGCCCGGTACAGGGTCAGGATGGGAGAGATGCGGCAGTCGCTCCGTATCGTAGAGCAGGCCCTGACCCGGCTGCCGGACGGACCGGTAAAGGTTGACGACTACAAGATATCGCTCCCCCCGAAACATCTTGTGTACACCGACATGGAGGCTCTGATCCACCATTTCAAGAACATAATGCCCGGGCACGGGCCGCGGACGGACAGAGGGGAGATATACTCATGCACCGAATCGCCCAACGGCGAACTCGGCTTCTTTCTGGTATCTGACGGAACCGGAGTGCCTTACAGATTGCGCGTGCGTCCGCCGTCGTTCTACAACTACCAGATATTTCCGAAGATCATCGAGGGGCTGATGATATCCGACGCCGTGGCTGTGCTGGGGAGCCTGAACATCATAGCCGGGGAACTAGACAGGTAACCAGCAATGGCTGCGGCGCGGCCGTGCGCCGGGCCGTGCGGGGAGACGTGCGGTGGGGTTTGCGTTTGACGCGGAAAACGAGAAGCGGTTCGAGGCCATCCGGGAGCGTTATCCGGATCCGGCGGCGGCGATGCTGCCGGCGCTGCGGCTGGTCGAAAGTCAGGCGGGCAATGTTTCAGACGAAGCTGTCGCCTATGTGGCCGGGCGTCTGAATGTACCGCCCGCATTCGCGCATGGGGTGTTTTCGTTCTACACCCATTACCGGCGGGCATCCGACGGCAGGCACGTAATATCGGTCTGCCGGACGCTCCCCTGCGCGTTGCGCGGGTCGGATCGCATCGTGGAACACCTGCGGAAGCGGTTGAAGGTGGACGCAGGGGGCACCACGCCGGACGGAAAGTTCACGCTGAAGGAGACCGAGTGCCTGGGGGCGTGCGGCGGTGGACCGGCGGCCGAGATTGACGGGCGGTGTTTCGAAAACCTGACGCCTGAGATGCTCGATCGCATACTGGACGGTCTCGATCGCGGCGCAACACCGGAACCGGGGTAGGAAAGTCCGCAATAGAAGCG
>JAOACM010000746.1 GCA_026417845.1 Planctomycetota bacterium
GCACGGCCCAATCCGGCCGGCAGCCTGCCGATCGTGGCGCCGGGCCGCCCCGCCTGGCCCTCGCGCGCCATCCTGCGCGCCTCCCTGCACTGCCGACAACGCTTAGGGGGATGCTGGAACCCTCTCTCCCTGTAATAGGCCTGCTCCTTCGCGCTGAACAGGAACTGCGCTCCGCAATCCTCACAGGTCAGAAGCCGATCTTCGAACTCATCCATGACGTGGTCCTCTACTGGAGGGAATCGTGGATTAGAGCTTCATCCGAAAACCTGCCCCGCGGAGATTATGGCTCTGCGATCCCGACTTCGTCGGGAGGTTTTGGGACAGGCTCTTATGCCCTCCGCTCCGCCATTTTCCGCCGGCGACTCCCGCCGTACCGGTCGCCAGCGATCCCGACCGCCGATATGGAACCCGTAATTCCTCCGCCACCTCCTTTCTTCCTCTCCGCCTTTCCCCGGGGCAACCTCCTCCGATCCGTTCGGGCGGCGCGCCAGGCATGGGTCCAGCCGCGTCCCCCTCCGCCCAGGTTCACTCCCCAGGCGCCCGCTCCGGATTACCGGTTTCCCTGAGGCGCAGTGCGGCCAGCCCCTCTCGCAGCCGGGCCAGCACCTCTGCCGGCTGCCTGTGAAGGCCCACGGCGCGCGCCACGGCCGCAAGGGCGGCGCGGTCGCGGCCATCCCGCAGAAGTTGCAGGGCGCAGGCGGCCGCCGCCCTCGCGGCCAGGTCGGCGCACCCCCGGTAGCGCCGGGCCAGATCATCGAGCGCCCCCGGCCGCTCGCGCTCCGGCAGGGCCAGCGCTTCCTGGAGCTTCCTCCCGGCTTCCCTGGCGAATCGTGCGGTGGCATCCCTCATCTCCGCCTCCGCCGGCCTTCCGGTCATCTCCAGCCGCCGGAACGCTCCTTCCGGGCCGGCAGCCATCCGGAAGCGCACCCGGCAGCCGAGGGGAAAGGCGACGGGCAGGACGCGAACCTCCTGAACCTCGCCGTCCAGCGCCCATTCCAGCCTGCGCCCCACCCGCCGCGCGGATATCTTCCTTGTGCCCCCGGTGCGGAATCTCGCGCCCGTCCCGACAGGGGCGGTTTCGTCGGATATCCGCCACCCCCAGGGGCCGCCCTCCCGGTTGGAGACCATGAGAGAAGCCGAGGCCGCCCTCCCCTCGACGCCGGCTCTCTCTCCAACCAGCGCCAGCTCGATTTCGACAGGCTGTTTCCCGTCATCGGCGCAATCCACGAGGATGTCAGCCTCGAAGTTGCCGCGCAGAGGTATCGCGAACGTCAATCCCGCCCGGAGCGTCTCCGGAACGTTGCCGGGGTCTGGATGCCGCCCGTCTCCGGCCAGCCAGTCCCGGGTCGTTTCCGGCGAACCGGGGTCCAGCCGCCACTTCAGACGCCCGCCCGGAAGCGGCGTGGCGCCGGACGCGAACGGCGCGCACCGCTCGAAGGCCTGTCTCTTATACACATCTCCGAGCCCACGAGAC
>JAOACM010000747.1 GCA_026417845.1 Planctomycetota bacterium
GCGCGAGGCAGTTGAGGCTCAGGCGCGCGCCGGGGCGACCGTGGGGGACCTGGCGGACTGGTGGGGCGTGGACCGCGATCGCTTCCGCCGACGGTGGGCTGCGGTCGTGCGGCGGGCGCGAGCCGATCTGCGCATGAGGCTGCGCGCGCGGCAGATCGAGCTTGCGCTCGACGGCCATCCGATCATGCTCATCTGGCTGGGGAAGCAGCTGTTGGGTCAGGCGGACAGGCCGGACCGCAGGCGCGCCAAGCGGCCGCGCCTGCCCGCGCTCTCGATCGTGCCGGAGGCCACGGGAACAGAAGAATAATGACAGATGGACGATCCGCTCCGGGTGACGCGAGACCAGGCGGCCGTCGTGGAATGCCCGGCCCGCTTCATCGCGCTCATGGCGGGCCGCCGCTGGGGCAAGACGACGGCGATACGCGCCCGACTGCTGTACCGCGCGCTGCGCATCCCGGAATGGACCGCGTGGTACGTCTCTCCGTCGTACGCTCTGGCGTATGAGTTGTTCCGCTCGATCGTATTTTCCGACGAAATTTCCCCTCATATCTCATCGCAGAAGATACAGCCGTATCCCAGGATATGGCTGGGGAATGGAGCCACGATCGCCTTCCGTTCCTTCGACCGTCCCGCCAATCTTCGCGGTTTCGGCCTGCACGAACTGTGGGTAGATGAGATACAGGACGTGCGCGAACGGGACTTCTGGCCCGTGTTGCGGCCGCTGCTGTCCGATCGCCGGGGCGTGCTCGGCATCGCCGGGCAGCCCCGCGGAAAGAACTGGTACTGGAAGCAGCTGGTCGAGCCCGGGCTGGCCGGCCGGCAGGGATATCGGACCTTCATCTTCCCGGCCTCGACGGGCATCGCCTACAGGGGGCCGGAGGGCAAAGCCGAACTGGAGCTGGTCCGCTCGCAGCTGACAGAGCGCGATTACCTGCAGGAATACGAGTGCATCCCCGTCGAGCCGGACGATGCTGCGTTTCGCGCGGCCGATCTCGACGCGGCCATACGCGGAGGGTTCGAGCCTCCGATTCCGGGAGTCCGCTATGTGGCCGGTCTCGACCTGGGCCGCGTGGCCGACCAGACGGCATGGGTCATATTGCGGGCGGACACGGGGCAGGTCGTGGCGTGCGGTGAGCGGCCGCTGGGGGAGCCGCACGAGACGCAGGCCAGGATCGTCTCGGCGGAAATCCGCCGCTACGGCGCGGCCGTCTGGATAGATGCCACGGGCGGCGCAACTGGCGGTCATGGGCCGCAGGACGCCTACCTGGTCTTGTGGCGGAAATACCTTGGGGCCTGCACCGAAGTGCGCCTGACCGCCGGCCGCAAGGCGCGGCTGATCGAACGCCTGACGCTCGCGCTCGAGCGTAGGGCCATCGGTATCCCGGCCGCCGCATCGCGGCTGCTGGAGCAGATGCGCGGATATCGCTACGAGTATCGAGGGGGATACTACTGGTACTATGGTCCCGGG
>JAOACM010000748.1 GCA_026417845.1 Planctomycetota bacterium
GACGCCGCACACGGTGTTCGTGCAGAAGCCGTTCGCGGCGGAGCAGTTCCTCGCGCTGGTGGAGACGACGCTGGGCGCGGGGCGGTAGCGCGGCCGGGAGGGCCGTTCGCACCTCCCGTTTTGCACCGATCGGTTATTGTCGCGATAACGGGCGGGCGGGCAGACTCCGGGCGATTCCATTCGACCGGAGGCTGGACCCATGGCAAACGTCGTGCGCTGGAACCCGTTCGAGGAGATGTGGAGCCTCGTGCCGCGCGACTGGCTGGCGCGGCTGGGGCTGCCCGGGGAGACGGAATGGAGCCCCCGCTGCGACGTGACGGAGCGGGATGACGCGATCGTCGTGCAGGCGGAGCTCCCGGGCGTCGCGCCGGGCGACATGGAGGTGACCGTCGAGGACGGGGTGCTGACGCTGCGGGGCGAGAAGCGCTCGGAGCGGAAGGAGGAGGAGAAGGGCCGCACCTACAGCGAGCGGTTCTTCGGCTCGTTCGAACGGCGGATCGCGATCCCGGAGACGGTGGATGCCGAGCGGATCTCTGCCTCGATGAAGGACGGCGTGCTCGAAGTGGTGCTGCCGAAGCGGGAGCCGGAGCCGAAAGCGCCGGCGCGGAAGATCGAAATCCGGACCGGCTGAGGCCGGGCGGGCAGCCGGGAGGGACAGGGGAGATGGCCGCACTCGCGGGGCAGGAGCCCGGGACGGGCTGGTACGTGGAAACGGCAACGGGCCGCGTGGTGCGCCGGGCGCCCCGCGAGGCGCATACTGGTGACGGCGGCCGGGAGGACCGGGCCGCCCAGGAGGCACCGATCATGGCAGAGAACGAGCTCGACCCGCGGGAGGACCTCAAGGCGGCGAAGGAGTTCATCGAGCACCTCCACCCGCTCAAAGCGGTGAGGGAGGCGATGGAGAAGGCCGCCGAGCTGCTCGACCCGGCGGAAGCAGACCCGCGCGTCATCGTGCCGGAACCGGATACCGTCTCCGAGGTGGCAGAGGGCGGGCCGGGCGGCAGGCCGCCGAAGCCGCGGGAGGCGCACCCGATGCCGGATGCGAAAGAGCTCGGGAAGGAACACCGCGGATATTGATGACCGTTCCCGCTTTTTCACGTTCCGCCCGGAAGAAAACCTCTTGACAGGCGTTGCGGGCGGAGTACCGTTAACGATGAGATTGCGATAGGCGCCCGGCGCTGAAGAGGCCCGGCTCCCGCCCACTCGCAGAGGCTCGAAAGGAGGTGCGGACATGCGGAACAAGCTGCACGCCCTCTATGGAGTCTTCATCGTGCAGAGAGCTGGCCTGCAGTAAGCAGGCCGTTCGCCAGCCGCCGCGGGCCCGTATCCACGGTGTTGCCCCAGGTGCCCGGGAGCTGAAAAGGCCTGTGGGATGCAGGCGCCCCGGATCGCTCCGTGAAGGAGCGGCAACGGATACGGAAGTCCCGGCATAATGGCGGCGACCTCCAGCCGGTGCAGCGCCCGG
>JAOACM010000749.1 GCA_026417845.1 Planctomycetota bacterium
GAAGCGGGGAGGGCTGGACCATGATAGGCTTGAGCGATGCCGGGGTCGCGACGGGCATAAGGGAGGCCGGCGCAAGGCGCGGCATAAGGTTCCGTGTGTTGACGGAGGGGCAGGCGGAGGAGATACATCTCGCCGCCCTCGAAATACTCTCGCGCACCGGCATCCTCGTGGAGCACGAAGGGGCGAGGAACCTCCTGGCAAGGCACGGGGCCGCGGTCAGGGACGACCGCGTCCGCATCCCGCCCGGCCTTGTCAAGCGGGCGCTGGCGAATGCGCCGGAGCGGGTGGTTCTGTACGACAGGCGCGACCGGCCGGCGGTTGACCTGAGCGCCGACAGGTCGTATTTCGGCACCGGATCGGACACCCCGACGTACTATGATCCCTACACAAGGCAGCTCCGCAAGACCGACAGGGAATCGGTCAAAACCTTTGCCAGGCTCTGCGACGCCCTCGAAAACATTGACTTCGTCATGTCCATGGGCATAGCGGCCGAGCGGCCGGGAACGAGTTCGTTCGTCCACCAGTTCGCCGCCATGCTGGAGGGGACGGTCAAGCCGGCCGTCTTCACGGCCCAGGGGCTGAAGGACATCGCTCCGATCTACGAAATAGCGCTGGCGGCGGCCGGAGGCGACGGGGACCTGCTCCGGATGCGCCCCCGCTGCCTCCTCTACACGGAGCCGGTAAGCCCGCTGGTACTGACTCGGAAGGCCGTCGAAATGACGCTGTTCTGCGCGGAGAAGGGTATGCCGATGACATGCCCGACCGGCATGATGTGCGGCGCCACCGGTCCGGTGACGCTCGCCGGCTCGATCGCGCTGGGTAACGCCGAGACGCTTGCCGCGCTGACCATCCAGCAGCTCGCCGCACCGGGCGCGCCATTCGTATATGGCGGCAATGTGTCCGTGATGGACATGCGGACCGGCCTTTTCACCTATGGGGCGCCGGAGTTCCACCTGGCCTTCGCCGCCTTCGCCGACATGGGACGATTCTACCGCCTGCCGGTCTGGGGGCTCGCAGGCGCCAGCGACGCCAAGACGCTGGATGCCCAGGCCGCCGCGGAGGCCGCGTACGAATTGCTGCTGGCCAGACTCTCGGGGTCCAATCTCGTCCACGACGTAGGCTACCTGAACACGGGCCTGACCGCCTCGATGGAAATGATTGTCCTGTGCGACGAGCTTATAGGAATGATGGAGCGGATAGCGGCCGGGATAGAGGTCAACGAGCGTACCCTGGCGCTCGACGTGATAGACCAGGTAGGCCCCAGGGGCAGCTTTCTGGAAACCGAACATACGCGGACTTATTTCCGCGACAGCATATGGCGGCCCCGTCTGTTCGAGCGGCGCGGCTATGAGGCGTGGAAGGCCGCTGGGGCGGAGGACCTGTTCGAGAGGCTTAACAGGCGTGTGCGCGAGATACTCGATTCCCACCGCCCCGATCCGTTGCCGGCAAAGG
>JAOACM010000750.1 GCA_026417845.1 Planctomycetota bacterium
GCAGGGCTCTGATGAGCGCGAAGCAGCCTTCGTCCACATCGTACCTCAAAACATACTCGATTGCCTTTCGTCGGACCCGGTCGTCGGGATTCAGAACTTGGTGACGTGCAAGGTTGCGGAACCCGGTGTTCGCCTCGCGGTAGTTCGGCAGTGGATCGTGTCGAGGGGAAGGCGATAGGAGCCAAGACTCCACAAGCTCCAATCTGAGGGCCAGATGATCAGCGAGGGAGCGGTCAACGAGATCGGGCTTGAGTGAGAACTCATGCCAACGCGCCCACATGGCGTCGAGCGTTCGTTCGTCAAGCTTCTTGCTTTCGTTCACCATCCACCGCAGCAAGAGGTCGCGGCCGCGAGCGGTAAATGGGATGCGACTAGCGACGTATGACTGGACGGTTGCTCGTTTCCGGTACGAGGATGGCGCTTCTCTAGGAACGACTTCGCCAGTCTGCCTCCAGAGTTGCTCCAGCAGGGGTATGAAGGCATCCTGTCCTTCGGTGTTGAGGTCACGGTACAAGGAATATTCCGACAGGTGGCTCAGCAGTGGAACCGCGTAGTTCGGATTGGCTCGCTTGAGCAACCATTCGCGCATCATTCTTGCTTGTTCGCCCGCAACAGTGTGCAGGAGAGTACCCACAAGCCAATGCCTTGCCTCAACGTCGTCCTCAGTGGCCGATTCCCAGAATTCCTTGGCCTGCAGCTCCGTCTCGCATTCCCGGAGCGACTCGGCGATGGCCAGACGCAGTCTCGGTGAACCGGCCTTGAAAAGAACAAGAGCGCGCTGGATCTCGCGATGATCCGGCAACGGCCCGGAAGGCGCCCCCCCATGGATCGTCGGGATGTAGTGGCACTTGAGGTACTCGATGATCTGCTCCTCATTACCTGACCACAGAACGGCCGCCTCGCCGATCGGTATTTCTTCGCCTGCGGACGCGAATGCGGCACCGATGACTGCGAGAATGGCCGACAACGCCGCCTTCTCCCCCGGCGAAAGCATGGTTATTCCCTCCCCTATTTCTTCTTAACGATGATGAGAATATCCTCCCGCTGCCTCTCGTCGAACCCCGTCGGAGCAACGGCTTCCATCTTGCCCGTCCAGATGTCCACGGCCCCAATCCACGGATTCCCCCCTCCGGGGTTCTCGCCCGGCAGATTCTCGGCACCAGCAATCACGTAACTCCCGTCCCACGGATTGATCCATCGCAGTTCGTAGTTGGCTCCTCCTGGCAGCAGGCCAGCCAGATTCCGAACCTTCCCGGCGTTGGGCAGCGGACCGTCAATTGTCTTGTATATCCACAATGCGGCTACAGTATCGTTGCGCGCGAAAAGGCCAGCCGTGCCGTTTTCCGGAAGCAGCCTTCCTTTGCCTTTCACAAACCAAGGGGCGGTGCCGTTCTCTATGGCCTTTTGAATAACGGACCGGTGGCCATGAAGCGCGTTGACTGTCTCTTA
>JAOACM010000751.1 GCA_026417845.1 Planctomycetota bacterium
GTGCGTTCTCTCTGTACGGCTGGGGTAACGCCTTTCTGTGGCTGGCCGGGAATCCCCTCGCGACGACGCACAGCGCAACCGCCTTGGAGCACACCCGATCCCTATGTTGGACGCCAGGCACGCCCGGGATGTACTCCGACTGCTTACCGCGGGATTCGCTCTGGCCCCTCTCAAGCGCGCTCCATGAAGGCGCCACAATCTGCTCACCCACCCACCGGCTTTCCTCGTGTGAAGCTCCGTCTTGCATATTCGATCGCGCCGTCGTATGGTGTGCATGTGCGATCGGAGATGAGAAGCAGAACGCGAGGGGAAATTGCGGAGGAGAGACGATGGCCAGCCCCGAACGGTTACAGAAGATACTTGCGCGGGCCGGCTTCGGCTCGCGGCGGGCTTGCGAAAAGCTCATACTTGAAGGGCGCGTCACCGTTGACGGCGTGGCCGTGGAAGAACTCGGCGTTCGCGCGGATCCGGAAAAGCAGAAAATCGCCGTTGACGGCAGACCCGTGAGGAAGTTCGAATCGTATGTTTACTATGCGCTCAACAAGCCCAGGGGCGTCCTCTGCTCCTCCTTCGACCCGGATGGCCGCCCCCTCGCCGTAGACCTGATACCCGAAAAGAGACGGATATACACGGTAGGGAGGCTCGACAAGGACACGGAAGGCCTGATCCTGCTCACCAACGACGGAGAACTGGCAAATCTCCTTGCCCATCCGCGCTACCGCGTTCCGAGGACATATCTGGCGAGGGTGGCCGGCGAGGCGGATTCCAGGGCGGTCGCTAAGCTCAGGCGCGGCGTATGGCTTTCAGAGGGAAGGACCGGCCCGGCGCTCGTCAAAGTCCTCCGTCGCGGCCGCAACTTTTCGACGCTGGCCGTTTCTATACGGGAGGGGTTGAATCGCGAGGTCAGGCGGATGCTCGCAAAAACAGGGCTGAAGGTGAAGCGCCTGCGCCGCATAAAAATAGGCCCCCTGCTACTTGGCGACCTGCCCGTGGGAGCCTTCCGCAGATTGACCGGAGCGGAAGTCGCCAGACTGCGCAAATGCGCGGAACATGCGCCTGCAGGCGGGAGATATCCGAAACCATGCGGCGGAGCGCACCCCGGGGAAGAGCAGACCGGCAGTCGGGACGAAAAATCCGCTACGCCAGGGGCGGGATGCGGCCACAAAATAAGGAACCGAGGCGGACAACGCCCGGATTCAGTGAGGCGAAGGGAACATCCCACTTGGAAGTCGGAAAATCATGCGGGAGAGTCGCAACGCGAGGGAGCGCAGGAATAACCCCGTGATACGGAGTAGCTGACAAGCCTGCAGGTTTCGCCCAGCATAGATTCCTCTCCCAACAATTGTTGCAGCTTCGCCGCTCGTCTGCGTGGGGATCAGGTTCAGGTTTATCGCCCGCCGATTAGAGCCTGTCCAAAAACTTCCTGCCGCGAAGTCGAGATCGC
>JAOACM010000752.1 GCA_026417845.1 Planctomycetota bacterium
AGATGTGTATAAGAGACAGGGCGGGAGCGGGAGGAGGCACAGGACGGATGAAGGCGCGCGGCGGCGGAAGGAATCCGGCGGCACGGGGGGCTCCGGGCGTATCGGCGGTTGCATCTGTCATCCTCGCGGCGATCCCGGCGGCGCTTGTTGCGGCGCCGGTACCGTGTGCCGATGCGGTCTTTCAGGAGGTCGTCCTCCCCTGCCACGGCGGCTCGGATTCCTGGACGCCGTCGCTGGCCTTCGGCGGCGGGGTCTACCTGGCGGTCTGGCGGGCCGATCGCAACGAGAAGGCCGACATCGTCGGGCTGCGGCTCGATAAGGACGGCAAACCGCTCGACCCGAAACCCTTCGTCGTATGCGCGGCCCGGGACTGCCAGGAACGGCCGAAGGCGGACTTTGGAGGCGGGGTGTTCCTGGTCGTCTGGCACGATCTGAGGAACGGGAAGGACTGGGACGTCTGCGCGGCGCGGGTGACGCCCGAAGGCAGGGTGTTCGACCCGGGCGGGTTTCCCGTGGCCGGCGGGGAGCTGAACCAGTGCGAACCGTCCGCATGCTGGGACGGGAGCTGCTTTCAGGTACTGTGGCGCGGTTTTCGCGGGGAGAAGGACGGTTCGCCCGGCGTAAACAAGTTGCCCGATGCCGGATACCACATCTATGGCGGGCGCGTGTCGGCCGACGGGAAACTGCTGGACGGTGCCGGCGTTTTCATGGCAAAACCGCCGCGCGAATATCTGACGCCCAGGAGCATGGGGGCGCCGGCCGCGATACTCCTGCCCGATGGCAGGCTGCTCGCTACGGCGCGGTCCGGCACCACGCAATGCCTCTGGAAGATCGCCGGAGGGAAGCCCGTTTCGGAGCCGAAGCTGGTCTCGCAGCGGACCGGATTCGACGACCCTGATTTCGCCGGCAACGGCAGGACGATCCTGATGACGTGGACCACGTTCCGGGACGGCGGCGGCCGGTCGAGCGGGACGGACAAGTCGGGCATGCTGATGCTCGGCGCCGACGGCGACCCCGGCAAGATCGCGCCGGCCAGCCTCAGTTCGGCGGAGCGCGAGCCGCGCGTCAGACATCCCGCGCCGGTCTGGGACGGCTTCAGGTACGTGGTCGCGTGGAACACGCCCCAGCGCCGCACGAAGGCCGGGTTCGATTACGAGGCGGTGTTCTACCGGACGTTCGGGGCCGATGGGGCGCCGCTGGGCGCGGACGCGCATCTCGCCGGGACGCCGGAAAGCCCGGCATGGCGGCCCGCGGCGGCATCCGACGGAGCGGGGCGGACGCTGATAGTCTACGAACGGCATCCGGAAAAAACCGACGCGCCGGTCTCCATATGCGCGCGGCTGCTGAGCGGCGCGCCGTGACTCGGCGGGCCGGCCAAACCGTAAGACCATAGGACTGGCGGGCAGGGGGGACCGCGTTCTG
>JAOACM010000753.1 GCA_026417845.1 Planctomycetota bacterium
GTACAGCTCCTCCCACTCTCCCTTCGGCCCGTGACGGAACGCCACGCCCGGTCGCTGAACGACGACGCACGGCGCCTGCACCGGCCACGTACGCAACCCCTGCCGATACTCGCCCCCGCCGTTTAATATGAACGAAAAGCTAAGCCTGTCGCTTCCCGCGCGTTCCACATATCCCTGCTTCGAGGGCAGGTAGCCTATGAGCCTGACCTGCAGGCGGCTCGGGAAGTGCCTGGCGAGCGGTCTCAGGTCGCGGTAAACCGGCTTCCCGTAAATGGGCGGATCGTCCATATGGGAAATCGTAACATCCATACCGCGCAGGGGCAAGATCGGGGTAAAGATTCATACGGGGATTGGCTTGGAATCCATAATCGCGGCCAGGCGAAGCGGCGTCCCGGGTGCATGGCCGTAACTGCGGAGTCCGGGATGTATGGGCCTGGAGACCCGATCCGCCTTCGCCTGCCCGGTTCGAAGGCGCGGACCGGATATGCACTTGGGCGCATCCTCCGCGGGCCGTTCCAGGCCTCCGCATTTACGGTAATGCATCCGGGAGATGCCCCGATCCGCCGGACGGCGACCGGCGGATCTGGAAGGGGCGGGCGGTTCGGGGGGCCGGAAGCCGGGCCGCCCCTTCCGCGGGGATCCCGGGTCGGAGCCGCGGCGGATCGTCCGGCGCGTCGCGCCGAGCGGCCGGTAATGGTGCCGATACAGGGAGAGGCTGCTATGGCAAGGTTATATCTGGCGGTTTTCTTCGCGGCGGCTGTGATCGCCCCCGCCGTGGCCAGCGAGGCGGCGCCACCGACCTTTGCCGCCAAGCCGACCGTGACGAAGGCGGCCGACGGCGAGGTGAAGATCGCCTTCGCCGTCTCCGCGCCGACGGACGTGGAGGTGGCCGTCCTGGGCGCGGACGGGAAGGTGGTCCGCCACCTGGCCGCCGGGGTTCTGGGCGGCGAGAAGCCGCCGCCTCCTCCGCTCAGGCCGGGCCTGGCTCAGGATTTGACCTGGGACGGGAAGGGCGACTGGGGGCTCCCGGCAGGGAACGGCCCATTTCGCGTCAGGGTTCGCCTCGGCATGCGCGCGAAGATCGGGCGCCTCATAGGCGACAGCCACTACAATTTCAACGGCATGATCTGTCGCGGCATGCTGACCGACCCCCGGAACGGCGACCTTTACCTGCTGCTCACCAGCCAGGACGCCGGTACCATGCGTTATTCGCTCCGGGTGTACGACCGCGATGGGAATTATCTGCGGGAGATACTCCCCTACCCGGCGGGTCTGGACGAGAGAAGCCGCGGCATCTTCGGCTCACTGTCGCTGCCGGGGATGGCAAGACCGGTGCCGCGTTACTACAACAGCTATCCGACGATATATCCCTTTGATCTTTCTCCCTTCGATCCGGAGCAGGAATCCACGGCTATGGTCTGGAGGCAATTCAGCATGGCAGCCA
>JAOACM010000754.1 GCA_026417845.1 Planctomycetota bacterium
GCGACGGCCCCGCGCAACTGCGCTCGCCAACGTCGGTGGATACCGATGCCCAGGGACGGGTCTATGTGGCCGACCCCTTCAATGAACGCATCCAGGTGTACGATCCATCCGGCAGGCATCTGAAAAGCATCCCCGTCCCGGGCGGCGAGGTCAGCCGCCCCGTGGATGTGGTCGTGGACCAGCGCCGGGGCGACATCTATGCGTTCGCCTACTATGTGGACTGCCACGCGTTCCGTAAGGCCGGCGCTCATCAGCGAAAGGCGAAGCTGTTTCACTTCGGTCCGTTCGAGCGGCCGGACCTGAAGGCCGAGTATCCCCTGCCGATAGCCGATCAGTCTGGGCGCGGGGTTTACGGTGGCGATCATTGGCAGGGGCGCGAGCTCCGGGCGACGATAGATCCGTGGGCTCCGGGGGATACGCCCTATGTGTGGATGTATCTGGGTTTCGCGCCCCGCGGCCAGCGTTCGATACTTACCCCTATGGTGTATCGGATCAACCCGGAGAAGAAGACGCTGGATCTGGTCAAGTCTTTCGACGAGCAATGCCGGAAGGACCTGGGGGCTGAGGACGATGGCTGGGGATGGGGCGGCCGCGGACTCGTCTGCCAGCCGACTACAGGCGATCTGTACGTAACGGGCGGACCTCCGGTCGTGATAACGCCGGACACCGGGAAAGTCCGCATCGTCAGGTTTCCCTCCGGCAGCCCATCGTACTTCGACAGGGAAGGGCTCGCCTATGTACGCGATGCCGTGAAGATCGCGAGATACGACCTGAGCGGGAACAGCTGTCGGGAAGTGCCGTTCGATTACGGGGAAGAACGGCCGGGGTACATATCGGTCGTGCCGCTGCTGCCTTCTTCCCTGCATTGCATGGGCGCTTTTTCCGTATCCATTCACGGCCACGTGGTTGTGGGCGCGGTGACGGGCCGGGTGGATGTGAGCAACGCGGACTCCGCGGCCCAGCGGATCAGGGAGGTGCTGGGCGACGCGAAGCCATGGCGGCCTCCGTTGTTCGAGGGGCGCGGCGGCAACAGCATCCTGCGGGTCTACGACAAACACGGAAAGGTCGTGCACGAGGACGCGGCGAAGGGCGTCGGGTACATGCACGGCGTGTTCATGGACGAGCGGGGAGGTCTCTATCTGGTCACCGAAGCTCAGCGGGCCGGTTATTTCGACGATCTTACGGGCATGGTGGTCAAATTCAGACCGAACGGGAAGATCCTGTGGGACAACGCCGTCCTGCCGATGACGACGCTCCCCTCCCGCACGCCTGACGCGCACAAGGGTGCGGGGCATCAGGGCAGTTCCTGGTGGGAGGGAGCGGAGTGGTTTTACGGAGGGATCGGCTACGGCGGTAAGAACAACTCGACATGCCACTGCCCCGCCTTCTCGTGCGCATTCGATTACTTCGCCCGCACCTTCGCACCTGAGACG
>JAOACM010000076.1 GCA_026417845.1 Planctomycetota bacterium
AGGGTGCATGGCCCTAGCTGCAAAGTCGGATACTGGCTTCCTGAAGCGCTTCGAGGGAAAGGCTGGCCTGTCGTCGCTTCCAAACCCGTCCTCCGCGGATTGCCTCCTGCGGCTCTCGAGTCGTATGGCCAGCATCCGCATTTACGGCCATGCACCTGGGCAGATACGGGAGGATGTCCGTAACTGCGGAATCCTGAACGTGTGGGGTACAGGAGGTCCCGATCCGCCTTTGTCTGCTGGTTTCGAAGGATGCCGGCCGGATATGCACCGACGCCTCCTTCGCGGGACGCTAAAAGGCTTTGCATTTACGGCCATGCACCCGGCAGATACTTGGGCGCGCGACCTGATCGCGGATCCGATCGGCCTGACGTGGCGAAAGCGCTTGACTGCCCGGAGGCGCGGCGTAAGGTTGCTGCCGCGGCGGTGGGCGGGTCGCGGACGACCCGGCGGATCCCTCCGTCCGGCGCTGGTGTTTTCTGGGAGTAGGGAGGAACTGGCGATGCTGAAAAATATCCCCATAATGACCGGCACCGAAACGCTGCTTCTGCTTGCTGCCGGAGCGGTCATACTTTTCTGTCTGTTTTTTATCTTCCTGATATTCAAATTCGGGCGGCTCTACCTGCAGGCGCTGCTGTCCGGGGCGCCGGTCAGCTTCATGTCGCTGATCGGGATGAGCCTGCGGGGCGTGTCCGCGTCGGTCATAGTGCAGTGCCGCATCATGGCGCAGAAGGCCGGGCTCAGCGTCGAGACCGACAAGCTCGAGGCGCACTACCTGGCGCGGGGCAACGTGCCGAGAGTGATCCAGGCGCTGATTGCTGCCAGCAAGGCCAACATTGATCTGAATTTCGACAGGGCCTGCGCGATAGACCTGGCCGGCCGCGACATACTGGACGCCGTCCGTACGACGGTCAATCCGCGCGTCATAGACTGCCCTTCGGCCGGAGGGCCGCGGACCACCGTTGACGGCGTGGCCAAGAACGGCATACAGCTCAAGGTCAAGGCCCGCGTCACCGTGCGCACCAACATAGACAGGCTGGTCAAGGGCGCCACGGAGGAGACGATCATAGCGCGCGTGGGCGAGGGCATAGTGGCGGCGATAGGCTCAGCCGAGGACCACAAGTCGGTGCTCGAGCACCCCGACCAGATCAGCAAGACCGTGCTTTCCAAGGGCCTGGACGTCGGAACCGCGTTCGAGATCCTCTCGATAGATATAGCCGACGTGGATGTTGGCGAGAACATTGGCGCGAAGCTGCAGGCCGAGCAGGCCGAGGCGGACAAGCGCGTGGCGCAGGCCAACGCCGAGAAGCGGCGCGCGATGGCGGTTGCGCAGGAGCAGGAGATGATCGCCAAGGTGCAGGAGAACCGCGCGCTGGTGGTCGCGGCCGAGGCGGAGGTGCCGAAGGCGCTGGCGCAGGCGCTGCGCGAGGGCAGGCTCGGCGTGATGGACTTATACAACCTGCGCAACGTCCAGGCCGACACCGCGATGCGATCGGCGATCGCCGGAAAGCCGGGCGGCGAAGGCGCCGCCGGCTCCGGCGCTGGCGCCACTGGACACTGAGCCTCCCGGAAGGAAAGTACTTCGCCGGGGAAGGGGAGAAGGCGCGACGCGGAGGAATGCGGGAAAAGGCGAAAGGTATCGCCGGGGCCGCCGCCGCGCGGTCCTTTCCCCGTTCTGAAATCCGAGGCCGCGCCCGGCGCCGGAAGGCGCGGCGGCATTGATGTCCCGGACTGCCGCGGGTTCGCGCGAGGGGGCAGTTCGGACGCAAGGATGTCCCGCGCGAAGGAGGCGCGGAATGGAAGAACTGATAGCGCTGATAATCCGCCTGATATCCGAAGCGCTCGGATCCGATTCCAGGAAACCGGGAGGGGATGAGGAGGATGCCGCCGGTTCTCCCTCCAAGCCGCCGGGACAGGTTACGGAATGGGACAGGCGGTACCGCGAGCGGGCGATGAGGGCGGCCGCGCGCAGGGAACAGACGGAGGGGCCCAGGGACTTCCGGTCGGCGCTGGAGGAGCTGGAAAGGCGGCGCGCGGGTCGTGCCGGACCGGTGATCGCCGCTCCCTCCTCGGGGCCCCAGGGACCGGTCGCGACGACGGTTACCGTCGAGGAGACTCCGCGCGAATCGGCTGTCCCGGCGCCGGTCGCGGAGATGATGGAGGCCGTCCCGGAGGTTCAGGTGGCGCCTGCCGGAGTGGAATGGGATGTTCCTCCTGTCCAGGCGGCGCTTGCAGCGGGGCATGGCGCGGAGGCGGCGAGGCGGCGCCGGAAGCGCGATCGCCGCGCCGCCGCTATCCCTTCGGCTTCCGCGAAGGATGTTTCCATGCCGGCATCGCAGCCGCCTGCGGCGCGCGCTGATGCCGCCGCGTCCTTCATACGCGAAATCCTGTCCGATCCGTCGTCGGCCCGCCGGGCGGTCGTGCTGGCCGAAGTGCTGGGGAGGCGCGGCGGGATAGCCATGCGGGGCCGGGCCTTCTGACCGGCCGGTACCGCTCAACGCGACGCATATCGCTGACGGTTCCTGGCCGGAGACGTCCTCACGTCTGCGCCGACCCTGCCGGCCGCCGCGGCTGGCGGCCCGTTCCGCGAAATCCGGCAGCGGAAGCGATTCGTCCGGGGCCGAAACGGAGGAGCTGCGACCCGCCCGGCCACCCGAATGGAATGAGATCGAAGGAACTGCGCGGTGCACGAACTTTCCATAGCCACGGAAATATGCCGTTGCGTCGAGAGGGCAACGGAGTCCGCGCGCAAGGAGGGCGGAGCAGGCAGCAGGGTGAAATGCGTCAGCGTTCGGGTGGGGGAGCTATCCGGCGTAGACCCTGAGGCTCTCCTTTTCGCGTGGGAGGCCGCCGTCCGGGATACTCCGCTGGAAGGCGCCAGACTGGAGATCGAACGTATCCGGGCGAAAATCCGATGCCGCGGGTGCGGGGCCGAGTCGGGGATGGATTTTCCCGGGGCGGTTTGTCCCGCGTGCGGTTCGGCGGAGGCGGAAATCGCCGGCGGTATGGAGATGGACGTTATCTCCGCCCAGGTGGAGGATGAGAACTGAGCGGAGCCGTCGCGCGGGGGGTATCCGTTCGGGTCCGCGCGTCCGCACTTCATAGCGCGCCGGGGCCGGTGTGTGTCCGGGGAGCACCAGGGCTTCGTGCCAGGATCGTCTTCGCGGAGGTCCCTGAGAGAGCGGACGGCGGGCGGTCGCGCGGATGCGGCGGCTGGACATGAGCTGTCCCATATTCGCGCGAAGGACCCCGGCTCAACCGGGCAACCCACCGCCGTGGGACCTTTTCCCCTGAGGAGTCATCACCGGTGGACGATTCAACAACGATAAAGATAGGCGAAAGGATACTGGCAGACAACGACCGGACGGCGGAGGAGACGCGCGAGCGGCTGAGCCGCATGGGGCTTTTCATGCTCAATATCATGGGCAGTCCCGGCAGCGGCAAGACTACAATACTCGAACGTACGCTGCGCGAACTGGCAGGCGAACTGAGGATCGGCGTTATAGAGGGCGATGTAGAGACCGACCGCGACGCCAGGCGGGTCAGGGAGGCTGGCGCGGCAGCAGCCATTCAGATCGAAACGCGCGGGGCATGCCACCTGGATGCCGCTCGCGTTGCCGGCGCGATCGAATCGCTCAACCTTTTTTCCCTTGATCTGCTGGTAGTCGAGAACATAGGCAATCTGATATGCCCGGCCGGGTTCGACCTGGGCGAGCACGGGAGGGTCGTGGTGCTTTCGGTACCGGAGGGCGACGACAAACCATCCAAGTACCCCTCGATATTCCTGATGCCGCGTACGCGCGCAGCCATCCTCAACAAGATAGACCTGACATGCCTGTGCCCGTTCAGTGTCCGCCGCTTCACGGAGGATCTGCGGTCGGTAAATCCGAAGCTGAGACTGCTGAAGCTGTCAGCCTACACCAGGAAAGGATTCAACGCATGGCTCCGCTTTGTTATGGCACGTGTCCGCGAGGGGAAAAAGATGAGGGCTCGCAGGCGACGTAGTTCGCCTTCTTCAGGTTGCAGCTGCTAGCAGGCAGTCTGGAACTTCCGGCCGGATATCGCGATACGCTGGAGAAGCCCCGGCCGCCGGAGGAGCTTCTGATAGGCTTTCAAGGACCCGTCCGGAAACCAGTGGTTTAGAGCTGCAGGTCTGCGAATTCGACTTCGCGGCCGTAAGTTCTGGGTCAGGCTCCAGGTGCGTTCAGCGGCCGGTGGCCCCTCGCGCCGTGGCCGGGTGTCGCATATGCCTTTTAAGATCCTGTCCGAAAATCTCCGGCGCTCAGCTTATACGCTCAGCGGTCCACACTCTCTGTCGGGAAGTTTTTGGACGAGATCTGAGAGTCTGCCCAGAAACTGTCCGCCGGTAAGAGGGAAGCGCTGAGTCATAAGTTCTGTTCCGGCGGGTTTTCGGCCAGGCTCTGAAAGCCGCCGTTAACCGGAGGCGGCGGCAAGTTGTACGGGTTTTCGATGTCATGACTGGAAACTGCGGGGGAAATCCCGGCGCGTTCCGGGCGCGGATCCGCGTCCGGGGGATCGTGCAGGGCGTGGGCTTCCGTCCGTTCGTCTACAGGACGGCCTCGGCGCTGGGCCTGGGAGGTTTCGTACGCAACGATTCGAGCGGGGTGCTGATCGAGGCCGAAGGGCCGAAGGAGCGGGTGGAAGGTCTGCTGGACTCAATCAGGCGCGGCGGGCCACCGGCCGCGAGGGTGGAGGGCATTGGAATCTCCGAGGTCCCGGCCGCAGGGGAGACTGCCTTCCGCATCGAGGAGTCGGATGCCGGGGCGCCTCCGGCGACGCTCATATCGCCGGACCTGGCGATGTGTTCCGATTGCCGGCGGGAGCTGCTCGACGGGTCCGACCGGCGCTTCGGATACCCGTTCATAAACTGCACATTCTGCGGACCGAGGTACACGATAGTCAGGAAGGTCCCGTACGACCGCCCGAATACCACGATGTCCGGGTTCAGGATGTGTCCGGCCTGCGAGCGGGAATACCACGATCCATCAGACAGGCGGTTCCACGCGCAGCCGACCGCCTGCCCGGCGTGCGGGCCGCATCTGAGGATCGTCCCGTCTCCGGCGCGCAGGGGCGGAGGGGTGCCGGATGGGCCCCTGCCGATATCTCCCGGACCGGGCTCCGGGGCTACCTGCGGCGCGGGGATGCGGCCGGGCAGGTCTCTGGCGCTGCAGGGCCATGCCAGCGACGTCCAGGTACCCGAAGTATGGAACGGTACGGCGCCGCGCGGCGTCTCCGGAACCTTCTCCGGCGATGCGGTGGCGCTGGAAGCCGCCGCCTCGGCGCTGGCCGGCGGGAGAATCCTCGCCATAAAGGGGCTCGGCGGATTCCACCTGGCCTGCGACGCCAGGAACGACTGGGCGGTCCTGGAACTGCGCCGGCGGAAGAGACGCGAGGAGAAGCCGCTGGCTGTCATGTGTGCTGATATATCCGAGGCGCGGCGAGTGGCGGAGATATCTGACGAGGACGAGCAGCTGCTGCGCTCGCCAAGGGCGCCCATACTGCTTGTTCCGGCGAGGTCAGATGCACCGCCGGAGGACAGGCTGAGCCGGTACGTGGCGCCCGGCTGTTCCAGGCTGGGATTGTTCCTTCCGTACACGCCGCTTCATGAGCTGCTTTTCCGGTTCTGCCCCTGCCGCTCGCTCGTTATGACCAGCGGCAACGTATCCGAGGAGCCGATCGCGCACGAGGATCAGGATGCTCTCGAACGCCTTGGCCCGCTTGCAGACCTGTTCCTCCTGCACGACAGGCCGATATATATCCGTTGCGACGACTCGGTCGTCCAGAAGTGCGGCGGAGCCTTTCAGGTGATACGCCGTAGCCGCGGCTACGTACCGGATGCGGTCCGGCTGCCCGCGGACGGGCCGCCTGTGCTGGCGGTCGGGGCGGAACTCAAAAACACGGTATGCCTGACAAGGGGTAGCGAGGCGTTCCTGAGCGAACACATCGGGGATCTGGTCAATCCTGCCGCCTCCGCATCGTTCGAGAAGGCCATAGCGCACCTGAGAGGGCTGCTCGGTGTAGAGCCGGCGGCCGTCGCGTGCGACATGCATCCGGACTACCTGAGCGCGCGGTTCGCCCGGGCGCTCGGTGCGAAGGGTCTGCCGGTCTTCGAGTTTCAGCACCACTACGCACATATAGCCGCGACGATGGCCGAACACGGGATGTCCGGCGCGACGATCGGCGTATCCATGGACGGTGCCGGCTTCGGCCCCGACGGCACGGTATGGGGCGGGGAGATTCTCCTGTGCGATCTCGACGGTTTCCGGCGCATCGGGCGGTTGACCCTCCGCAGGATGCCGGGAGGAGACGCGGCCTCGCGCGAGCCGTGGCGGATGGCGGTTTCGATCCTTGACGATATCGTGCGCCGTTCTGCGTGGGGCACAGAGGTTCCGGGGCCTGAAGACCTGCCGGCCTTGAAGCGGGTGGAACCGGAAAAGGTTCGCGCGGTGCGGGCGATGCTGGAGCGCGACGTCCGCTGCCCCCGGACTTCGTCGGCCGGCCGGCTTTTCGACGCTGCCGCCGCTATGCTGGGAGTGTGTTTGTACAACCGCTACGAAGGCCAGGCGCCGTGCATGCTGCAGGAGGCGGCCGAGCTGTGCCTTGCCGGGAGCATCGCGCGACCCGACGACCTCGCCGCGTCGCCGGATGGGAGGGCGCCGATCTACGGATGTCCGGTCGTATCCATCAGAACAGCCGGAGAAGCCGGAGAAGCCGAGGAAGCCAGAGAAGTCCGGGGAGCCGGGGGGCCATATGCGCCTGAGCTGGAGCTGGACAGCGGCCCGATGATGCTTGAGCTGGCCAGGGATGCGGCGGCGGGGCGCGATCCGGGCGCCGCCGCGCTGGCCTTCCACCGCGGGCTTGCAGCGGGCATCCGCGATGCGGTTTCGATCCTTGCCTTGCGGACCGGCACGGATGTCGTGGCGCTTGGCGGCGGCTGTTTCCACAACTCGCTGCTGCTGGGCCTCTGTTCATCGCTGCTCGCAGCCCGGGGATTGAAAGTTCTGGCGCCGCTCGGGGTGCCGGCCGGCGACGGCGGGATCGCGCTGGGGCAGGCGTTCCTCGCTCTGGCTGCGATCCGGCGCTGGAAGAGCTGACTGGCGGCCGGATCGGTAGGCTGAGGCCGGGGCCGGCGCTTTCCGCTGGCAACCTGGCGGCCGCGCGTTAAATATCGCTCTTCGGGGAAGTCTCCGCGGCCCGGCGTTTTCGATCCCGTCCGGAAACCTCCTTGCGGAGAGAGGAGCCTCCTCGGTCCCGAAGCTCCGCGTCCGGGGTTATGGGACGGGCTCTTCGGGAAGGCGGGAGCCTGTGTGGGGGGGAGATACGGCGATGTGTCTTTCCATACCGGCGAAACTCCTGGAAATCGAGGGATTGAGGGCCAGGGCCGACGTCGGCGGCAATGTGGTCAGGGTGGACCTTTCGTTGCTGCCTGACGCCAAGCCTGGAGAATACGTGCTCGTCCACGCAGGCTTCGCGCTCGACAGGTACCAGCCCGGAGAGGCCGAACGCATCCTTGGATATTTTCAGGAGATGGGCATGATCCCTGCGGATGCCGGGGACGAGGCCGGGACCGGAATCGGGACCGACCGCGAGGCCGGCGCACGACCGGGATAGTCCTGGCGCAGGCCCCGCCGCGATCGGCCCGGGAGCGGCCTTTTCTGCGCGCGGGCGGAGGGTGGTCGGTAGGCGGATATCGAGGGGGAAGGCGACGGCCGTACATGGAGAAAGGCGCGGGATGGAATCGTTCGAAATAGAGACGGGCGGACGGACGGAATTTGTAGATATAACGGATCGGGTGCGGTCCGCTGCAGTCCGGTCGGGGAAGAAGCGCGGGTGCGTGTTCGTATATGTGCCGCACACCACGGCCGGGATAACCATAAACGAACACGCCGACCCCGACGTAGCCGACGACATCCGGCGGACGCTCGACCGTCTGGTGCCCTGGGACGGACCTTACCGGCATTGTGAAGGCAACGCTGCGGCGCACGTCAAGGCATCGCTGCTGGGGCACTGCGCCGTCGTTCCGCTCGAAGGTGGAGCCCTGGCGCTCGGGACCTGGCAGGGGATATTCTTCGCTGAATTCGACGGCCCCAGACGCCGCAGGGTACTGGTCCAGGTTATTGGAGAGTAGCAGGCGGGGCGCGGGAGAATGGCTGGCGCGCTTCGGGATCCGGTCGGCCCCGGCGGGGGGTACGCTGCCGGATCCGACCCGGTGGCTTCGCGATTGTTCGGGCAGTCCGGTCCGGTCGCGCGCGCGCTGCGGGCGTTCCTCGACCTGATGTTCCCCGCCCGCTGCGAGGCCTGCGGGGCAGACCTTTCGGGCGCTCCCAATCACTTCATATGCCGGGAGTGCTTCCAACTCATAAGACGGATAGGGGATCCGGCCTGCCGGAGGTGCGGGGCGCCGATCGATAAGGACCTCCGTTACGATCGCGCTGACGGGTGCCCGCGGTGCCGCGGCAATCCGATGGAGTGCTCCGAAGTTGTCGCGGCCGCCGCTTACGATCCGCCGCTCAGGGACATCATACTCGCCTTCAAATTCGGCGGCGGGTTGCACGTGGGAGAGCTCCTGTCAGAGCTGCTGGTCTGCAGGATCATTGAAACCGGGCTGGCTGCAGGATGTGCTGCGATCGTGCCGGTGCCGGTAACGCGGGCAACCTTCAGGCGCAGAGGGTTCAATCAGGCGGAGGAACTGGCCCGGGCGGTCGGACGACGTCTGGGCATTCCCGTCCGGACCGGCTGGCTGGAGAAGTCGCGCGAAACGCCGCCGCAGGCGACGCTGCCGGCTGCCGAGCGGCGCCGGAATCTTCGCGGCGCGTTCCGGGTTCCCGACCCGCGCGCCGTCCGAGGGGCCATGATACTGCTGGTGGATGACGTGACGACGACCGGCGCTACGCTGTCGGAGTGCGCGGCGGTGCTGCTGGCCGCTGGGGCGACCGGGGTCAGAGGAGCGGCGGTTGCCAGGACGCCGGACATGAGATATCCGGACATCCATGTATGTCCGGACCAAACCGGACCGAAGGACGTCGGGGCAGGAGCAGACGTGAGCGGCACGAATCCGCCAGGAAGTGCCGGCGAGGGGGCTGGAGGAGGGGCGGGAGGTGCGTAAGCCGAGGGTAGTGCTGGCGCCAGAAGTTGCCGGTCTCCTGCGTGCTCCCGGCGACAGGGCGGCGCTGGATGCGGCCGAGTCGCGGCGGCTGCGCCTGGTGTTGCGGCTGAAGCCCGGCGCGGACGTGATGATTTTTGATGGCAAGGGGTTTGAAGCCGAGGCGCGGATCGCGTCTATCAGGCGGGCAGATGGAGCGGTGGAGATCGAGATGTGCGGTCACTGGGAGGGGCGGATCCATGCCGGGCCGCTGGTGACTATTGCCTGCGCATGGCCGAAAGGGAAGCGAGCCGCGTACCTGGTGGAGAAATGTGTCGAGGCGGGGGCGCGCGGAATAATCCCCGTGGAATTCAGCCGTTCGGCGGCCAGACCCGCAGAGGGAGGCGTCGCGATGAGGCGATGGCGGAGGATAGCTGAGTCCGCGGCGCGCCAGAGCGCCAGGGCGGACGTGCCGGAGATATCGCCGCCGATATCCTTCGCCGGACTGGTTGGGAGGGCCGCAGAGTTTGATTTCCGGTACGTGGCGCTGGCGCCGTCCGAATGGACCTTTACCGGACCGATAGCCGGCGACCCGAAGGGAGCCGCCGTCGCTCTGGCGGGCTGCGATTCCGCCGGCGACCGGATATCCTCCGAAAATCACAGCGGATCGGCCAGCTGTATCGCTCTGGATGAGGAGGCCGCAGGCGAGGGTGCTTCGGGCGGGGGCAACGATTCCGGCGACCGTGCGGACTCCGGCGCCGAGAGATCCGACGGGGGGAGCGGCCGGATCGGCGGGGAGTTCGCCCGTCTGCCGAGGATCGGGCCGGGGAGGACGGTGCTCTGCCTGATCGGTCCGGAGGGCGGATTTTCCGAGAAGGAAAGGCTGTTGGCGCTCGATGCCGGCTTCGCTCCGTTCCGCCTGGGGCCCCACGTCCTGCGGGTCGAGACCGCCGCCGTGATCGCCTGCGCCGTCCTGATGCTGGCAGGCGAATGAGCGCATGGTGCATATCCCCCGGCCGGATCCGACGGCCGATGCCGCGAGGGGGGACGTAGCCTTACTGCGGTACTCGTAATTGGTTACCGCGTTTGGGTTGCGCGTTCCTGCGGGGGCTCGGCGAAGCCGGTTGCGCTGTCGGTCCGCAGAAACGGCTGTCAGAGAGGACGCAATGAGCGGGTGCGGAGAGATACGCGCAGGCTTGCCTCCGCCGCTCTCTGAAAAACGCTTGAGGTAAAAATCGCGAAAAGCGCTATCCGGCAGGAGTGTGTTTACTCTGGTTGGCTGGGGTAAACTGCCAGCCGCACGCGCATTTCTCCCGTGCGGAGACATCGCAACCGACTGGGCATCGGCGATGCTGAGCTTGCGCCGCCAGACGGCTTCCTCTATCAGTTAAGGGATGAGCGAGATAGATCGGGAGCGGATGGATCGAGATACGGGTATTCCCCCGCACGGCGGACAGCATATTCCGCCGGAGGACAGGCCTGACGGTCTTCTTGGCACGAAGGGCGCGGTTCCGGCCAGCGCAGGCCAGCCAGAACAGCAGCGGAACGCCCGGACCGGCCCGGGCGGCGGCGATGCGCCTGCCGCTGCGCCGGCCCAGGCCGGATGGCGTATGTACGGACCGCCATGCGCAATGCCGCGCGAAATTCCCGCCCGGCGAAACCAGCCCGTCCGTATATTCGCGGATGATTCTCTTGAGATCGAGGAGCGCGCTGTCGAGGCGCTCAGGCAGATCGCCGACCTCGACCACATAGTCGCGACCGTGGTCGGCCTGCCGGATCTCAACATAAAGCTCAGGCGCGGCTACATTGCCCCTTCCGGCTACGCCGTAATTTCCGGGAAGCTCTGTCCCGGACTTATGGACTCGCGCGTGAACTGCGGGATGCTTCTGGCATCCACAGACATCGAGGCGCGGGAGCTTTCCGATGCGGCGATCGAGGCGATCTTCGATTTTCTGCGGGGCGCGATCCGGACGGCGGCCTCGGATGTCCCGGCGCGCAATCTCCGGCTACCGCCGGGGGCGGATCTCCTGTCGGCGGGGCCGGACCGGATAGCCGCCGCGTTCGATCTGTCGGATATGGAGACCGGACGCCTAGAAGGTCTTGTGCGCGACGCAGACGGCCTTCTTCCGCTCGATGCCGCCGCCGCGCGGGAACTGCCCGATCAGGTCCTGTGGGCAGCCGGGCGCAGCCTTGGCGTCCTTGGAAAAGGCAACCACTTCGCCGAGCTGCACGAGGTGGGAGAGCTTCTGGACATCGAGTCATGCGGGCTGCTGGGGATCAGGCGCGGGCAGATCGTCATAGCCATGCATTCGGATTCCGTCGAGGTCGGCGAGGTCGCGCGGGACATCCTGCTGCCGGCAAGGAAGCTTCGCAGATCGCCCGGCGCGGTGGCCCGGTTGTGGGCGCGGCTGCGCGGTTCCGTTCCTCCGCCTTCCCCGCCCGATGTCGTCCCTCTCGAAGGCGGAGCCGAGACCGAGAGCGCCGCGGTTCTGGTAGCAGCGGCTCACAGGTTCGGCACGGTGAACCGGCTGGCCATCTACTCAGCGATACGCTTCGCGCTCAAGACCGCGATCGGAAGGTCTCCGTGCTTCGAATTGCTCGGCGATTTCGCGCACGATACCATATTCCGTGCGGCCGGCGGCCAGGGATGGGAACATCGGAAGGGTGCGGTGCGGCTCAGAGATGGGGCCGAATGGCCAGCGGACCGCGCGCTCTCGCGGACGGGGAGAATCGTATTCGTGCCTGGCGCGCTGGGCACCCGCGCCCATATCGGCGCGGCTTTCAGGCCGAACGCCCTGGCGCACAACAGCTGCACCCATGGTGCCGGACGGACCCTGGCGCGGAAGGATAGCGCGACGAAGTTTTCGGATGAGGATGTCAGGCGCGAGCTGGAGGCGGCCGGCGCGCGGGTATACATGCTGGGGAGCGGAGAGCGACTGGCCGAGCTTTCCCGCCACGGATTCCGCGATCCTGACCGCGTGGCACGCTACATGGAAGCTGCCGGCCTGATCAGACTGATAGCTGCGCTGCGCCCGATCGCCATACTTAAGGGCTGAGCCGTCCCTCCCAGAAGGCAGCCGCACGGCCTCATGCGGTGGGGCATCCAGGCGCCGCGTCGCGTCCCGCGCCGCGTCAGCTGCGCACAGCCCCGTGCGGGGAGCATCCGCGAGAGCGTACGCTCGACTGGCCATTTGCGAGAAGCGCAGCCT
>JAOACM010000755.1 GCA_026417845.1 Planctomycetota bacterium
CTACGGGCCACAGGCCGAAGCCGTTCAACGCGCCGCCGTGCTGCTGCGCCTGCATGGGGCACCGCATTACTTCGCACGCCGCGGCCGCGGCCGCCGTTCCCGGCGGTTTGCGGGTACATGGGCAAACCCACGACGATCAATAACGTCGAAACGCTCGCCAATGTGCCCTACATAATAAGTCGCGGCGCTGCCTGGTTTAGAAGTATCGGCACGCCCGGAAATACCGGCACGAAGATATTCGCCCTGGCCGGCAAAGTCAGGAACACGGGGCTTGTCGAAGTGCCGATGGGGGCGACCCTGAGGCAGGTGGTATTCGACATAGGCGGAGGGGTACCGGAGGGGCGCGAATTCAAGGCCGCGCAGACCGGAGGGCCGTCGGGAGGCTGCATCCCTGCGCAGTTTCTCGACATGCCCCTCGACTACGACTCGCTGAAGAAAATCGGCGCCATAATGGGGTCCGGCGGCCTCATCGTCATGGACTCCGGAACATGCATGGTGGACATCGCGCGGTTTTTCCTGAACTTCACGCAGAACGAGTCGTGCGGCAAGTGCGTCCCGTGCAGGGTCGGTACGCGCCACATGCTGGACATACTCGAACGGATATGTTCCGGGAGGGGCGAGGAAGGCGATCTGGAGAAACTGGAGCGGCTGGGCAATGACGTAAAGGCCGCATCGCTTTGCGGCTTGGGCCAGACCGCTCCGAACCCGGTGCTGACCACGATACGATACTTCCGGGACGAGTACGAGGCGCACATAAGGGATAAGACCTGCCCGGCCGGGGTTTGCCCGGTCCCTGTACGCTACCGGCCGCCGGAAGCCGCGAAGGCCAGGACGCCGGCGGAACGGCGGCGGATGCGTCTGGAGGTGGATTTCCGGCGGTGCACGGCGTGCCGGAGCTGCGAGCTGGCATGCGCGGTCGCCCATTCGCGGTCGGGCGATATGGCGACGGCCATGCGCGAGGACCCGCCGCCGAAGCACAGGATATTCGTCGGCACGGCGGGCAGCGTAAATGTGCCTTCGATCTGCCGGCATTGCGGCAACGCTCCGTGCATCGCGGCATGTCCGACGGGCGCGATAGCCAGAAAAGGTCCGGACGAACCGGTCCTGCTCGACGAATCGCTGTGCATAGGATGCAGGGCGTGCATAGCCGTATGCCCGTTTGGGGTCATCGCGCCCGATTCCCGCGGGCGCCTTGTCGTAAAATGCGATCTTTGCGCCGCCCTGCTCGAAAAGGGCAAGGATCCCGCTTGCGTCTCCGCCTGTCCTACCGCGGCGATCAGGTTTATGACGCCGGAAGAGGCGGCCGAGGAGCGGCGGAAGGCAGCGGCGGCGACGGAAACGGAGGCCGGCGGGGGTAGCGCGACGTCGGCGAAAGGACTTAAGTAGCCGGGCAGCTGTTCGCTGCGTTCGGGTTGCGGCGGCTGTTTGTATC
>JAOACM010000756.1 GCA_026417845.1 Planctomycetota bacterium
GTCCGGAAAATCGTTTGCCGAAGAATCGAATTCCGCCGACATATTATAAGGGTGACCCCCGCCGATTGGAACGATTGGCGATCGCCCCTTGGAAAGGCGCTTCGATGGAAAGGAGAGACCGGGAGATAGAAGGCGTCTAATTCGAGAACGAGGAGGATATAGCATGGCTTTAGATACGGGCGCGGGGATCGGAAGTGCTGTTGCGAAAGATCAAGATGGCGGCAACGCCGTCGGGAACGGGGGTCCGGCTTGGAAAGAATCGCAGGCATGCATCCTTCCGCCTTCCGCTCCGGAAGATGGCGCCGGAAGGGCCTTAGAGAAAATCGCGAGGGCTTATTCCTCTCCGCCATGGTGGTATGACATCCGCGGATTCTTTATACTTACTTTTTCGTATAACAGCACCCTTTGGTCGCAGGTGCGTTTCTTCGGGCCGAATTTCGGCCCCAAGCACTTGGAGGTGGCAGTTGGCACCGGCACTCTTTTGAAACTGCTGCTTCTGTGGCGCCGATGGAAGCGGCTGCCGAACGTCAGGATATACGGCATAGACTATGCCCCCTCGATGCTTGACGGGGCCCGACGGCTTTTCCGCCGAAATCCATCGGTCGAGCTGCACCTTGCCGACGCGGCCGCGCTGCCCTATCCCAACGAAATGTTCGACACCGCGAACGTGGCCAATGCGATACACTGTTTCCCCGACGCGGATGCGGCTTTGAAGGAAATCCGCAGGGTTCTCAAGCTTGGCGGAACGCTTGCGGTCAACGCCCTTCTGTATCCCCGCGGATCCGAACCCTTTTCGACGGCTGGCTGAGCGTATAAACGCGTGGGGCATGAAAAAAGGGATACTTCACGCGCCATGCGAACGCGAGGATATCCTCGCGCGCATATCGAAGGCCGGTTTCGAAATCCTGTCCGAACGGGTGTCGGGAAACTGCTGCGACATAATGGCGCGAAAACCGGAGAGGCTGGACCGGTGAAGGCATCTTTCGTCGGCACGATGCAACGCTGGCGGCTCTCGGCGGCCTGGCGGAGCCTGGGCGATCCTCATGAATATCGCCGGCATTAAGCACGTCCGATCGGGCGGCGAATCGGCAGTTTCAGGAGCCGAACCGTTCGATTACGACCGGGCTTTCGCCAGAAATATCGGGCTGGTCTCCGAGGAGGAGCAGCGACGGCTGCGCGGCCTGCACGTCGGGATCCCCGGTCTGGGAGGAGTAGGCGGAATCCACCTCATGACTCTCGCCAGGATGGGCATCGAATGCTTCCATCTGGCGGATCCGGACGTATTCGAGGTTTCCAACGTACAGCGGCAGTTCGGGGCCACGATCCCGTCCCTCGGCAGAAACAAGACGGAGGCCATGGCGGCCGCGGCGCGCGAGATAAATCCGGGGATACGGACTTGTATATTCGCGGATGGAGTGACGC
>JAOACM010000757.1 GCA_026417845.1 Planctomycetota bacterium
AGGTGGGGCGCGCCGTCAGTGCCGCTGGCAGTCCCATATCCGGTTTTCCTCCCGGCCCGCTATTCCCGATCGGCGGAGGGATGGCGCGCGATCGGACGCAAGTCCGCGCCGCGGCTCGTTCTGCCTCTCAGGGGCATCCTCGAGCAGCGGCCGGGAAAGAACAGGTGGTTGGGGCTCGCCCCCGCCTCCCACGTGGCATCCCGGCCCGCGGGCAAGCCACAGCCCGGCACCTCTGCCGGTCGCTTCCCAGCCGGAGTGACGTCAGGCCGGGATGCCCTGAACCCGTAGTATGTCCTCCGGGCGTGTGCCCTGGCGATGTAAGAGGGCCGGCGGCTGTTTGCCGCCCCCCCTCGCCCATCCCTTCCCCCAGGCGAGGAGAGAAATTAGAGCCTACTCCAAAAACTCCCCCGCCGGGCAGCGGGACTCGCTGGGCGTATAAGCTGCGCGTCGGAGGCTTTCGGAACAGGCTCTTATTTCCGGGGACAGCGGTAGCGTCAAGGTCAGCCCGCTCCTCCTGCCGGCCTCCTGGCAGCTACGAGTATTCATCTTACGCCTCCGGAAAACAAGTCCGTCCGGCGGGTGCCGGCAGCCTTGCCGGGGGCGGGTAACTGCAACTGCAGAATTCGGAATGTGAAATCCACGCATTTACGACCATGCACCCGTGGGATACGTTAGTACCCGTAGTTGTTTCCCGTGCCCATATATTGGGGCGCAGCGGCATAGCGGTCTTATTTGCGGTAGCGCCCGTTGCTGCCCCCTTCTGGGGGAGCTGCTGCAAGTGGCAGCCGCTACCCGAACGGGCAAAAAATTACGATCCTCCCCGATCCGCTTTTGAGCCTGTCCGGAAGCCCGCCGCCGCCGGGCTTACGGCTCTACGACATCGACCTAGCGTCCGGAAGTTTCTGGACGGGATATTTGCCTGTCTGATTCAAAGGGTGCTGACCGGATATGTATCTTATACACCCCCTCTGTCAGGCAGATCGAAGGCTTTGCATCTGCCGCCCCTGCACTCCTGCGCCGGGAGCGGCCCGAAGCGGGTTTGCGCCACGACGGGCTATAGTGTTTAATCCGCGGCATGGCGAGTAGAGAGGAAAGGATCGGACTTGCGCACGACGCGCGCATACTGGTCAAGGCGACCAACTGGCTTGGCGATGTGATACTGTCGCTGCCGGCTCTGCGCGCGCTACGCAATGCGTTTCCGCGCGCCGGCATAACAGTGCTCATAAGGCGCGAACTCGCTGCGATCCTGGGCGGATGCACCTGGATTGAAAGGCTCCTGACGTATACCCTGCGGCGCGGCCCTGCCGGCATCGCTGATCGCACGCGGATAGTCCGGGTAATAAAGGAAGGGAGATTCGATGTCTGCGTGCTCTTCCCGAACAGTTTCGATTCGGCGCTGTGGCCCGCACTGGCGGGGGT
>JAOACM010000758.1 GCA_026417845.1 Planctomycetota bacterium
GGCTGGTGGCTGCCGTAGAGCGGATTGAGAAGAGCGGCGCAGTCGGGGGCATAATCGAGACGCTGGCGACCGGATCTCCGGCGGCCAGGATGGAACTTATATGCCGCCTGTGCGACGCTGCCACGGCGTCGGCGAAGGCTGGCGAGGAGCCGGAGGATATCGTCCGCGTGCTGTCCTCGCTTATGGATCGCAAGGAGCTGCTTCGGGAGACGCTGAGGGGCGGAGCGGCCGGATGGGCGCCGCCGCCGGGAGGGGGAGCCGGCAGCGCCGATAGCGCGGAGACGATGGGATCGTTCCTGTTCGCCGCGCTGGCGATCGGTCCTCAAAGGGCGAGGATGCCTGGCCGCCATCTGACCCTGCCTCCGCCTCCCGGCAGGGCGCCGCGCCCGGAAGCCTGGACGATCCCGCTATTCGCCAGGGGTCTGAAGGACCAGGAATGTTTCGAGTGGAGCGTCGAATACGCCGAGATGTATCCGCTGGAGATAGTCCTGCCGGTTTTGCGCGAGGCGAGGACATCGCCCGGCTGGGAAAAGCGCAGGCCGCTCACGAGGCTCAGGGTCCTGTCGGTGCTGGCGGCGGCGGGCGAGCCCGGGACGGCGAAAGCCGCGGCGGAAAACGCCGAAGCCCTCATGGCACAAGACGCCGACGGCGCGCAAATCGCCTCCGCGCTGGCCCCGGCCCTGAACGGCGGCGCGGTGGAACTCCTGCCTGTATTCCTGAAGCTGGTCGGCGAGCAGGGGCGCGCGAGGGGAGGCTGGAATTACCCGGCCTGCACGATCCTGTCCAGGGTCGTGGACCTGGGGCCGGAAGCCGGAGAAACGGCCGACGCGAATCTGTGGAACCCCGAACATCGTACGAGGATGATAAGGCGGATCGGGGAATGGTACGATAAGAATAAGGACAGGATCAGGTGGGATGCGACTTCGAAGAAGTTTATTGTGCCCGGCAACAAACCGGCCGCGGCGGGGGATCGCGGCGAATTCTGAGACGGCGGCCGTACCGCCCCGATGCGGTGCGGCCGGACGGCATCGAACTTTCAGCGGTGCGGGAGTCATCCGGCGCACCACGCTCCAGCGCGCGGCTTTTCCGCCGGGACGTCCCGCGAAGGAGATGCGCCGGACGATGGACGGAGACCGGCAGGCGAAAGGCAGAGCGCTCAGGGATGCCGAGATCGTCGAGGCCGTCCTCGCGGGCAAACCGGAACTTTACGAGGACCTCGTGCGCCGCCACAAGGCGCTGGTCGTCAGCTACTGCTATGGCCGCGTAGCCCACAGGGAGACCGCCGAGGACCTGGCGCAGGAAACCTTCGTCCGCGCCTACCGGGCGCTGGCCACGCTCAGAAAACCGGCGTCCTTCGCAAGCTGGGTACTTTCAATCGCCCACAACATCTGCATGGATTACCTGAGGAGCAAGTCGC
>JAOACM010000759.1 GCA_026417845.1 Planctomycetota bacterium
CGCAACTGGCAGCCGCTACTTCCCGGCCGGCGGACCCCACCAGTGCGGATGCTGGTTCCCGGCCCCGTTCCAGGTTACCCGGACGGTCGCCCCGCAGTTCGGAAAGCGCGTCACATAAAGCTCCTGTCCCTGCTTGACCTCCCAGGACTTCACCCCGGGCTGCTGCTCGGCGTGCGCGTATACCAGGTACTTGCCGTCCGGGGAAAAGGCCGGATAGTAGTTGACCGAGCCGGGCTTCCAGCCCAGGTTGAGGGAGTGGGCCTTGCCGCCGGGCTTCTCCCAATCCATCTCGTAGTAATAAAGCCAGCTCCCCAGGCAGGCGTGCGTGTCCACCACGTAGACCCAGTACCTGCCGTCCGGCGACACCTCGCCGTTGCACGGATGGCCGCGATCGAAAACGAACACGCTCTCCACCCCGTTCTTCCCGGCGTTCAGCTTGACGCAATGCGCGCCGCCCTGCGCCCCAACGATGTAATTGCCGTCCGGGCTGAAGCAGGGATTGCCGCAGTTCCTCAGGCCGGGGTGGACCAGGAACGCCTCCGCCTTCTTCTCGAGATCCTGGACCAGCACCTGGCAGGGAAAGGGATGGTTCCAGACGCTGTAGGTCAGGTACCGGCCGTCGGAGGAGAAGTGCGGCATCATCCCGAAGGCCACCGGCTTCCTCTCGGAGCCGTCCGGGTTCATGATCCATATCACCGGAGTGCCTTTCATCCGGTTGAACTTCTGGTCGCCCCACTTGAGAGGGGGAAACTTCGGGTCGAACGGCACGCCCTTGAGCGCGTCGGGGAGAGGATCGGTCAGCGCCCCGGAGACGTAAGCCACCTTGCTCCCGTCGGCTGGCGTGTGCGGATACTCGCCGCCTTCCTTCGTCAACTGGCGGACGTTCGATCCATCCGGCCCCATGACGAATATCTCGTTCCGCCCGCCTTCCCCGAGGTTGGCGTTGAAATAGATCTTGTGGCCCGCCTTTGCCAGCGCCTCCAGTTCCGCCCGGAGCTTCTTCTGCTCCGGCGTATCCTTCGCCATCTCCGCCTCGATCTCCTCCTTCGCCGGCGGAACGATCTTCGGCGGTTCTCCGGCCGGCATCCACCGGGCCAAGGTGGCGAACGCCGCCGCAAAGAACATCGCCCCTTTCCGTCTCATCGCGTTCATCGTTCCCTCCATCGCAAAAATGCGGCGGTCGGATCCGCCGCCGGCCTTACGGCATCGGCACTGTCTCATCGGCAGCGTAGTTCAGAGCCGCCTTTAATATGCGGCGGTTGGCGATATCGGTGACGTACAGGGCCCGGTCGGAAACCCCCACGGCCTTCATCCATGCGAAATGTATCCTGCCGAACTTCGGATCGGCGTCGTCCACGTTGCCGTAGCGGCCGATGCGCACGACGCGGTT
>JAOACM010000760.1 GCA_026417845.1 Planctomycetota bacterium
TCGCCCTGGCCGCACTCGATCGTCAGGCGGTCGAACCATATGTACTGCCCGCCGACTCCTATGGTGCCCCGGACGATGCTCTCGCCGTCCGCCGCCCCCCTGATGACAATGAGCCTGTCGGGCGTCCCGGCCTGTTTCATCTGTATCCCGCCGCCATGGTCGCCCTTTTCGAGGAGCAGTATGTCGCCGGCCTTCGCCTTTGCGACGGCCTGCTGAAGTTCGCCCACCTTTACCTGTATCACGTTGGGGTTTTCCGGGTCGCGCGGGAGCGGGTGCGCGGTCGTTTTGACCGTCTTTTCTGCCCCGCCGCCGTCGGGGTCGGCGAGCGTCAGCTTTACCTCATACTCCGTGCCCGGCGCGAGATGGAATATCGAACCGGCCAGCGAGTTGACGTTCCTCTTATACAGACTTCCGCTGGTGTTGTTCATCGGGCAGCTCTGCCAGTTGAACCTCACCCTGAACAGATCCATGGCGTCCCGCCATTTTTCGGTCCCGGCGCGGCGATACTGGACCTTGCATGTCGCATTCCCGTTGTCGTCGCCCTTAAGGTCCCACTTGATCCCGATGCAGTTGAACGTCGCTTTGACCTCGATGTCCCCCGGCTCGACGGAGTCGGCCCCAAGGGCTGCCATCGAAGATGCCGCCAGCATGCCAATCGTCGCGAGAACCGCCCAGGAAGCGATCCGCGCAGGCCCTGTCCATACGTTGGAAGTTTCCCGTAGCATGTCGCGCCCTCCCTGCTCCCTTCCGAACAACACCGCCGGAGAACTCCAGGCCCGATCCTTATCCGCGGAAGTTCCACGCCCTTCGCTGAAGTTATCATGCCCGCCGGATCACGTGAAGGAATACAGCGGTCAATTCCTCCCAAGTCGCGGACGCGACTTCCGCCGCCGCGAACAGCACGGCCGATTTCCCCCGCCGGCCGGATTTCGCGAACGCGCTGGCGTCGCTCGCCGCCAACCCCTCCGCCTTCTCCCAGCAGATCAAGGCCGGAAGCATCCTTAACGCGATCATCCAAGATGCCTTGGCACCTGGCAGCGAGTTCTCCCTCATTTTCTCCCCGACTTCGCCGTCCAGCAACGCTTTTTCGATGAATATCCGCGCCTCGGGTGCTTAACCGGCCGTGGCACCGATCATACCCGCAGGGACGTATCGTATGACTGCGGAGGAATCCCGCGGCAGCAGCCGAGTCCCATTATGGACGCACCTGGCGCCCGACATGGAAGTCGAGCGCTACATGTGTTCCGCAGGGATACAATAAGATCACGCACCCGTGCGCTCGAAGTCAGTTGTAGCGGATAGCGGCATGAATACAATTCCGGGCGGCGCTTCCCTGGCTCGCACTTTTCCGGCGCCGTTCCCATACGTCATATTGCGATGGGCGGGGG
>JAOACM010000761.1 GCA_026417845.1 Planctomycetota bacterium
TCTGCATGGGACCCCGGCGGGTTTGATATAGACGTACGGTGGCAGCTCCACATAACGGATGTCAGCCCCGTCCAGGATCAGCGCCCCGGAAACCTGTAACGCGCCTCTCTCGCCTCCAAGAACAGAACCTGGGATCAGGAGCAACGGAGCGTCGTCGGCGGTCTTCCAGAGACCCCGGAGCAGGAAGTCCGGTTGGGGATCTCTTCCGGCAGCCGCCGGGCGCCAGGAAATGTCGCCTTCGGCGGCCAGCCGCAGCTCGAACAGTCCATCTTTCCCGGTGCTTTTCAACCCGACTTCCTTGAGCGTCAGCGCCCCAACTTCATACGCCACCGCCGTCTTGCCCGGTTTGGGCGGCGGGGCGTATCTCAGCCCGCGGATCGAAACGTCGGCCGTACCGGAAATTTCCGGCATGCCGGAGACACGGCCAGCGGGCGCGGCGCCTCCAGCCGCCGGGGCGGGCACGTTAAATATCGTCCGCGCGGAGATATCGATTTCGCCATCGGGCGGCAGATCTTCCGCCTTCGGCAGGCCGGCGCATATGGATTCGAAGCGTCTGAGCATTTCCCGTGCGGCCGGCATGCGGGTCCTGAATGTCGCACCCGTCAACTCGATTCTCGATCCGTCCGGTCCGGAGGCCGCGTTTCCAGTTGCGGACAGTTCGAAGTCCCCTGCAGCTCCGGCCGCGGCGCGGCAATCGAACGATGCCGTCACCCGGTCTCCGCCGCCGGTTTTCGCCGACGCGGAAAACGATACCGTCAGCGGCGGCGATGTACCCTTCTGCCGCTCGGACCTGGCAGTTGCCTTCAGCGATATCGTCCCGTCCGTTGCTGCGGCGAGAGATGCCTCGCCGGTTATCGCTTCCCTCAGCTCGCGCAGACCGAAGACTTCGAGCACCGGGCCGAACTCGCGCCACAACCGCTCCCCATCGAGCGCGAAGGCGATCCTGCCGGAGGCGGCCGGAGCTTTTTCCGCGGCGCCAGCCGGACCCTCGACGCGGAACGGCTCGACGGTGGTCACTCTCAGCGGCCCGGACTCGACGGTCGCGCTCCCCAGCACCGCCGACGGGTTACCGGTCCCGTCCAGCAGGATGTCCGCCCTCGCTTCGGCCCTGGCCTCGACCGGCTGGTGTTTCCCCTCGATCTCTACGCGCGCGTTTTCCGCACGGATGGCCGCCTCGACGCGAATGCTCCGGCCGGCCGGCCCTGCAGTCCCGCCGTCGCTCCCGCCCACCGCCGCTCCCGCCCTGGCGGCACCGCCGCCGCCCTCGAAGGTCCGCGCCGACAGCTCCGTCCGTACCGTTCCGCCGAACCTGCCTCCGATGCCAAGGACCCGGCATATGTCGGTCGCGAAGAGCCTGTCTGCATCGAGCCTGAGC
>JAOACM010000762.1:0-1113 GCA_026417845.1 Planctomycetota bacterium
ATGTGTATAAGAGACAGGGAGGAGGGCGTCGCCGGGCTGGAGGTGTCGGGCGGCGCGGGACGCCGGGCGTGGCGCCGGCCGCCGCCGGAAGGTCGCGGCGCCGGAGGGGCGATGGGACCCCGGCGGCCGGCAGGCAGCGTACGGGGGCGGTTGCCGGCGCCGGAATCCGCGCCCGGGCCGGGCGGGGCCGGGAAGAAACGGAATCGGCAAGGGGACTGTCCGCGCCGTGTGCGGCATAGTCGGTTACGTCGGGTCCGGTTGCGCGGTCGAGGCGGTGCTCAAGGGGCTGGCGCTCCTCGAGTACCGCGGATACGACTCGGCCGGACTTGCGGCCGTAGCCGGCGGCCGGATGCGCACAGTCCGGACGGTCGGGCGCGTCTCCGATCTGGCGGTCAGGGTCGCCGCGGCTTCGCTTTCTGGCGCGCGGCTGGCCGTCGGCCACACCCGGTGGGCCACTCACGGGCGCGTCAGCGAATCCAACGCTCATCCGCACCTGGACGCCTCCGGGAACGTGGCGATAGTTCACAACGGCATCATAGAAAACTCCGATACCCTCCGGCGCGAGATGGAGGGGCGGGGCATAGTGTTCGCGTCGGAGACCGACACGGAGGTCGCCGCGCAGCTCATAGGGGAGCTGTACTGCGGCGACCTGGTCGAGGCGGTCGAGAGGGCGATAGAGCGTCTGGAGGGATCTTTCGCGCTGGCCGTCGTGTCCCCGCGCCACCCCGACCTCATCGTCGGCGCGCGCCGCGGACCGCCTCTGGCGTGCGCGGTATCGGAGGCTGCCGCCATGCTGGCCTCCGACGCGCTGCCGCTGTCGGCCATAAGCGGACGTGTGGCTTACCTGGAGGAAGATCAGGTGGCCGCGCTCTTCCCTGGAAAACTTTCCGTCCGCCGGCGCGGGGTGCGGGCCGAGCCGGCGTTCAAGGAAATAAAGTGGAGCCGGACCGGGGCGGACCTCTGCGGCTTCCCGCATTATATGCTTAAGGAGATCCACGAGCAGCCGGCGAGCCTCAGGCGGCTGTGTTCGAGACTGATAGCCGATCGCGGCGGGGACGGGGCAGGGGGCGCTCCCGGATCTTTCCCCCGCTTCAACCTCGAAAACCTGAACAT
>JAOACM010000762.1:1123-1372 GCA_026417845.1 Planctomycetota bacterium
CCGCGGCATATCCAGGATCATAATCGTCGGGCAGGGGACCGCATCCCACGCCGCCATGATCGGGAGGAACATGATCGAGCGGACGGCGCGGATACCCGTCCAGGTGGAATACGGGAGCGATTTCCGGTACCGCGATCCGGTCCTCGACGGCAGCGTCGTCGTGGTGGCCGTTTCGCAGTCGGGGGAGACCGCCGACACGCTCGGCGCGGTCAGGCTCGCGCGCGAGCGCGGCTGCCGGACGGTGGGGAT
>JAOACM010000763.1 GCA_026417845.1 Planctomycetota bacterium
ATCCTGGTGACGCCGGTGGACGATTACTCGTTCGAGTCGGACGAAACGGTGGCCGTCACGCTTCTGGCCGGATCCGGCTACGCGGTCGGCAGTCCGTCAGATGCGGCCGTAACGATCGTAGAGGATGACCCGGCCCACGGCGCCGGGCAGATCAGGCCGGTGGCGTACCACGGAAGGATAATCATCATTGGAGGCAACCCCGCAAGGGACAGGCTGAAGGCGCGCTTCGAACTCCACGATATGCCGCTCCCGTTCGACGCCGGATCCGGGGACGATGGGGACACTTTCGACGGCTTCCTCCGGATCGGACAGAAGGCCACGGCGCGGGATTTCCCGTTCGTGGTTGACGGCAGGGGCAGGTGCCGCTCGAAGGACTACCTCCGGATAAGGATAAACCCGAGGACCGGCAGGGTCAGGGTGTCCATATCGTCAACGAACCTCAGAACGGCGCTCGGCATATCGCTGGACGAGGATGCCGGCAGCCGGCTCATCGAGGTCCCGGTGACGCTGGATGTGGGGGGATATTCCGGTCGCGGCACGCTGCTGTTCCTGCTGACCGTCAGGGCCAACACCTTCGCGAAAGCCAGGTACTGAGCGATCATCCGGAATATGGCGGGCTACGGCGACAATGGGTAAAAACAGAGACGGGAAAAAACGCAGGTTCCGCCGCGGGGACCTCAACCGCTGCGGACAGGACGGCAGGAAACTCTTCCTCACCGTAGAGGACGCCGCACGCTACTTCGGCGTAGGCAAGGGCGAGATTCTCAGGTGGGTTAACAAAGGTTCCGTCCCCTGTCACTATCTCGGCGGCAGGATATATCTCAACAGAGAGGAGGTCCAGGAATACTGGAAGCTTTTCGGCGGCGGACCGCTGTAAAAAGTCCGGCGCCGCGCGTTTCGTGCCCGCGCCTTTCCCGCTTATGCCGGCGGCTCTCCCATCCCCGCTTCTTCCATCGGCGTTCCCGTCGAGCTTTCTCCGAGGACAAGCGGCATCGGCAGCCTGATCCTCCGGGGCGGCAGGTCCGGGTTCTCGATCCTGCGGCCGAGCGCCGCCACCGCCTCGCCCCCCAGCGATTTCGCCTCCGCCACCGCGGTCGTGATGCCGGGATAGTTCCGCAGAAAGAACCTCGAACCGAAGGTTGCGATCCTTACGTCGCCCGGCACCTTTACGCCGGCCTCCCTGAACGCCCGGATCGCACCCCACGCCATCGTGCCGCCCCAGACAAGAAGCGCCGGAGGCAGTCGTTCCCCTTTCGCCAGCAAATCCCTCGCCGCCTCGTAGCCGCCGGCCTTGCTGGGAACCCCCGCCCTCACGAACTGCGCCTTCGGATCGAGTCCCGCCGCAAGCAGCGCATCCTCATAGCCGGCCCA
>JAOACM010000764.1 GCA_026417845.1 Planctomycetota bacterium
ACCCTCACGTGTGGATGTCACCGAAGAGTTTCATATCTCTTGTGGAAAGGGTAAGGGACAGCCTCATAAAGGTAGACCCTTCTGGTTCAGAGCATTACAGAAAAAAAGCGGAGGAGCTAATTAACCTTCTTAGGAATTTAGACCAAGAATACAAGAGAGTATTGGACAGCTGTAAGAGTAGAACCGTAGTGATTACACACCTCTCCCTTTTATACCTCGGAAGGGACTACAGCCTTGAGGTGGTTGGTCTTAGAGGTCTTCATGCGGAAGAGGAACCAAGACCTTCAGAAGTTAGGAAGATGGTAGAAAAGGCAAGGAATGCAGGTGTAAAGGCGGTGTTTTACGAGATAGGGCACGACGAAAGATTGGCAAAGAGACTGGCCAAGGAAATTGGTGCCAAAACACTCCCCCTAAACACATCCCTTTTCCCAGAGAATGCTCAGGATGATTACATCTCTATCATGAGGAAAAATCTAAGAAGTCTCTCAGAGGGTCTGTCTTGTCAGATAAGGTAATAGAAGTAAAAGGACTGAGGTTTCGCTATAGGGTGGAGGAACCGCTCATAGAAGACTTAAGCTTTGAAGTTTTTAGGGGTGAATTCTTCGGCATTCTTGGTCCAAATGGTGCGGGCAAAAGTACGCTCTTGAGGTTAATCTTAGGTTTTCTTAAGCCTCTTTCTGGCGAGATAAAGCTCTTTGGGGAGAGCATTGACAGGTTTTTTCAATGGGGGAGAATAGGTTACGTGCCTCAGAGGTTTTCGGTAGAGAGAGCCTTTACGGGTAATGTGGGCGAGCTTCTAAAGGCGGTAGCACCCAAGGAAAGGGTAGGATGGATAATAGCCTTTTTACATCTTGAAAACCTTCTTAAAAAACCCTTTGTAAAGCTTTCTGGTGGGGAACAACAGAAAGTCCTTCTGGCTATGGCTCTTACTACAAACCCGGACCTGCTGGTGCTGGACGAACCCATGACAGGGCTTGACATTCACGCTCAGGAACATATCCAGCAAGTCCTCAAGGACCTATCAAAGGACAGGACCGTTGTTGTCGTTTCCCACGATGTAGGTTTTGTGCTCAAAAATGCCACGAGAATTCTCTGTCTTGGTATGCCCTACTGTAAGGTTGTAGAGCCTGGGGATATAAGGGGTGTGATGAAAGACCTTTTTGGACTCCACTGAACCTTTAATAAAAATTTAACAATTTCTTTATATACTTATACAAAAACAATCTGAGGAGGTGCATCATGAGAAGATTTTTCGTTGTCTCTTTGCTGGGCACTTTCGCAGTGCTTCCCGTTTGGGGTCAGGGGCTTACCTTGGGTGAGCATTATACTCTAAGGTCTTACACGGGTAAAGCTATGGGCAATGTTTTCTC
>JAOACM010000077.1 GCA_026417845.1 Planctomycetota bacterium
GGCCGTAAGTGCGGATGCCGACCAGGCGATTTGAGAGGCGTCAGGGGTAATCCGCGGAGGCACGGGGGGCGACGGCGGGTCAGCCTCCACGCGAAGCGTTTCCGGCAGCCCGTATCCGACCTTTGCAGCTACGGTCATGCACCCATATGACGGGCGGCGAGGGCCGACGCCGGAGCGCGACGGAGAGGGGGGGCACGATCCGGAGCTGGCCGATCCGCCCGGCTGGAGGAAACGACGATGGGACGGGCATCCGTAATGCTGGGATACTGCGCAGCGGCCTGCGCGGCGGCGTCGTGCCTGGCGTGGGGGGGCGAGAAGGCCGGGCATCTCAAGATGTATCCCCTCCTTCCGCAGGCGTTCGCTCCGCTGGTTGATTCGGCGCCGACCGTGGATGGAAAACTCGACGACGATGTCTGGCACAAGGCGGCCGCGCTTTCGCCGTTCCGGCCGTCCATCGGCGGCCCCAACGGAGCCGGTCCGCGCACGGACGTGCTGATAGCCTGCACGCGCGGCGCGCTGCTGTTCGGCATCCGCTGCCACGAGAAGGACCTGGCCAACCTCCAAGGCAGAAAGAGCGGCTTCGGCGACGACGACGCCGTCGAGATATTCATACGGGCGGGAAACCTGCCGCATGAGCCGTACCACCAGTTTTCCATAAACTGCGCCGGCGCGTACGAGGACGAGTACAACCGGAGCTCGCTGTGGGATGCGAAGGGCGTGAAGGCCGCGGTCGGGCGGGAGGACGGAGCGTGGACGGTAGAGCTGCTGATCCCCTTCCGGGACATGGTCCTTCCGGGAGACAGGGACGTCCTCGCCGGACCGTGGCGGCTGAACATCATCCGCATGAGGCCAATGCATCCGGGCGACAGGAAACCGGGCGGGATGGTCAAGGAGACGGCATCCGGCGAGCGCTACAACGAGGAGACCGCGTGGTCGCCGACGGAGACCGACAGCAGCCATCTGCCGCATATGTTCGGCTATCTGTTCGTCGAAGCCTTCGGGGGGGAACCTCCGGACGGGCGGCAGGGCGGGAAACCCTCCGACGAACGCGGAGGGAAAACGACCGACGTGGAGGCTGGCAAATCTCCCGGCGGAGTCGGGAGCGGGCCCGCAGACGAAGGAAGGAAGCGGACGCCCTGAACCGCGCGCGGCCGCGGCGGCAGGCGGCAAGCCGGCGAGGCGCCGCCCGAAGGGCAGATCCGAGGGAGAGCGGAGGAGAAGCCATGCGCGACATGTCGGGAGCGGGATTCGACCGCGGATGCCGGCGGGATCGGCGATCCGGGAGGAGCGCGCATAAGGGAATGGTTTCCCTCCCGGCGGGTATCTCCTGCGGCGCGCCCGGTTCCTCCACCCCGACCAACGCGCCCGCTGCCGCAACCGGAGCGGCATTCGCACCGGCCGTCCCGTTCGCGGCGCCGGCCGGGCAGACAACGGTCGGACCGGCTGCCTCGCGGGCCATCAGGCTTCCGGCAACGGCGTCCATTGTTGCCGCGCTCCTCGCGGCGGCATCAGGCGCGCCGGCCTTCGATCCTGACGATGGGAGGATCAGGCGGGAGGAGACGTTCGAGTTCGTCCGCAGACCTTCGGTCGTCCGCGAGGGCGACCGGGTGACGATATCCTTCGAAACGAAGGGTTTCTGCGACGTAACGATCGCTGTGGAAGACTCGCGCGGCAGGATCGTCAGGCACCTGGCGTCGGGGGTCCTCGGTCCGAACGCCCCGGTCCCGTTCCAGAAGAACTCCAGGAGCCAGACCGTCGTCTGGGACGGAAAGAACGACAAGGGCGCGTACGTTGACGACAAGGAGAGCCACACGATCCGCGTATCGCTGGGACTGAAGGCGCGCTACGAGCGCAACCTGATGTGGTGTCCAAAGAAGCGGGGGCCTACAGTGGGCGGAGGGTTCGGCATCATACCGCTCGTGATGGCGGCCGCCCCCGAAGGCGTGTACGTGTACGACGGAGACCATGTGGGCGAGCACGTCAGGCTATACGATCACGAGGGCAACTACGTCCGGACGGTCTTTCCATTCCCCTCCGAAAAACTGAAGGAGGCGCGCGGGGTGAAGATGCTGCCCGGAGTTCCGGAACTCTGCCCCCTGCGGTGGCACCAGGAGCTGGTGACCGTCCTGACCGCGGCAAACGAGAAATACGGCGGCCAGTGGCCCGCACATCTCGGCGCGCACGACTACGGCACGGCGATCCGCGCCATGGCGGTCCGCGGCAACCGCATCGCGCTCCTGGGCTGGCGCCTGAACCGCCTCGCGACAGACGGTTCCACCGGCGGGCTTGATATGACCGGACCGGGCGTGGCGTTCCAGGCGAAACTCCGCGCCCTGCACGAATTCCCCGGCGGGGTCTTTCCGTTCGGGCCGAGGAGCGCCGCGTTCGATCCGAAGGGGGAATGGCTCTACCTGAGCGGCTACGCATGGCTGATGCCCTGGAACCAGGACGGCCTGCACGGCGTGGTGCGCCTGCGCATGGACGGCAGCGAGCCGCCGAAGCCGTTCGCCGGCAGCATGAAGCAGGATGAATGGGGAAAGGACGACTCCCGCCTGTCGCTGCCCCTGGGCGTGACGTGCGACTCCTCCGGGCGCGTCTACGTCTGCGACCATATGAACGACCGGATCCAGATATTCGCGGAATCCGGCGAGCTGCTGAAGACGCTCCCGACGACCAGGCCCGTCCACGTGGACGTCCACCCGCGTACAGGAGAGATATTCGTATTCTCGTGGATAGTCGGCAACGACCGGCTCGTGCGGGAGATCGCCGAGATGGAGAAACGCCACGAGCGGCAGAAACCTGTCCCCCCGACGCTTACGCGCTACGAGGCGATAGACTGGAAGGCGGGAGGAAAGGAGGCGGTCCCGAAGAAAATCGCCTCGTACCCCCTGCCGCTCGAAGGCATCACCCCCACCGCCGGCCCCTACATGGGGTGCTACCGCAGCGGACTTCAGCACAGGGTCATGGTTGATTTCTGGGCTCCCGAGCCGACCGTGTGGATAGCCGAGGGCATCGGCAAGGGGGTATCCTGGAACGGCAACGTGCGCATATACGCGATCAAAGAGGGCGCGCTGAATCCCGTCCGCGATTTCGCGAAGGACGTCGAGAAGGAGGACCCGCAGCCCCGGCCCCCGTACCACGGCCGCCAGCGGCTGTATTTCGATCCGAAAAACGAGATGCTCTACGTCGGCGAGCAGTTCCCCGATCCTTTGCACATAAAGTCCTTTTGGGAACCGGTCGCGATAAATCCGGCGACGGGCAAGGGCAAGGTCATACAGCTCCCGTTCGACTGCGAGGACATGGCCTTCGACATGGACGGCAACGCCTGCATGCGCACGCTGACCGAGATAGCGCGGTACGACGCGAAAACGTGGCGCGAGGTGCCGTTCGACTACGGCGAGGAAAAACGCGGGCTGACCTATTCCGGAGCCCGCAGCTGCAGGGCGGCGGACAGAGTAGCCTCGGCTATAGCCTGCCGCCTGGAGGGCAACTCGTCGAGCCAGTTCTACGGGATGTGGGTCTCGCCGAAGGACTACGTAGTCATAACCGGCTGCCACCGCAGCCCGGCCGCCTCGCGAACGGACGGTAAGACGCTCGGCGAGGAATCGGCCAGGCGATACGAGCCGCGGGTATACGAGGGGCGGCCGTGGGGATCCCTGGTCCATATATTCGATAAGCACGGCAAACCGGTATACGAGGACGCGATTCCCGGTTCGAACTACTTCCAGGGGATCGCGATGGACAAGGACGACTTCCTTTACATCCAGCACTCCGGCATGCCCCCGACCTCCGACGGCAAGTACCCCCCCGACGTGCACATGAACGCCTGCACGCTTATTAAGCTCAGGCCCGGCAGCCGCTTCCTCATGGCGGAGGGCGGTATACTTCCGCTCCCGCCGGCCGCGCGGCCGAAAAGGCTGCCCGACTTCCTGTGGCAGGGGACGCACCCGGTGTGGATCGAGAAGGCCGAATGGATGTACGGGGGCGTCGGGCTGAGTACCAAGGCATCCCCCGGCGGGAACTGCCACTGCTTCGGCAACAGCCGGTTCGCCTTCGACTTCTTCGCCAGGTCGTTCGTGGCGGAGCTCCACCGCTACCGGCTGACCGTCCTGGATTCCAACGGCAACGTGATCCTCCGCATCGGCCGCTACGGTAACGCGGACGACGGCAGGCCGCTGATCGAAGAAAAGGCCTCGCCAGCGGCACGGCCGATCGGGGGCGACGAGGCGGCCCTTATGCTGCCGCTCTTCCTGGCGACGCAGACGGACCGGCGCCTGTTCGTGGCCGACATAGGCAATTACCGGATATTCAGCGCGCTGCTCGGCTACCACGCCGAGGAGAAAGTGGCGCTGAAGGACGTGCCGGACTCGGCGCCGGGATCCGGACGGTAGGCATCCGGCTCCGGTACCCCGACGCCCCGAAGCCCGCCGCCGGGGAAGAGGCGACGGAACGCGCGATCGCGACCCGCGCGTGGGATGCGTAGCGCCCGACCTCCGCGCAAGACGCGCGGAGCCCGCGGCAGCCAGGCCGGGCTGCCTCCTTACGGGAACGAAGGCGGCGCAGGACGGGCAGAAAGAGGAGGGGAAACGGTATGGAAAACACAGCCGGCATGACATGGAAGGCGCTGGCGCGGCTCGCGCCGGTCGCATTGCTCGGGGCGCTGGCGATTCCCGCTTCGCGCCCGTCTGCGGGCGAAGACAGGACTATGCCGAAAAGCCTGGAGCTGTACCCGAACTTCCAGACCGTCTCCGTCTACGCCCGCTTCGATGGCGACGATAACGGGAACGGAACGACGGACCTCTCGTTCCGCAGGGTCGGAGACAGGGACTGGCGGAAGGGCCATCCGCTCGACCTGATCCACGGCAAGCGGTGGGTCGGGACCCTATTCTGGCTGACGCCGGACACCGAGTACGAGGTCAGGGTCCGGTTCGCGGACCCCGACGGCGCGGCGCCGGAGGAACTTGCCGGGACGGTCAGAACGCGGAACGACAGATGGCCGGAGGGCAAGGGGAGGACCTTCTACGTATCGGCGGCCAGGGGGAACGACGCCGGCGACGGCAGCGAGGGCGCGCCGTTCAAGACCATAGCGAAAGGCGTCGAGACCCTCCGGCCGGGAGACACCCTGATCGTCAGGGAGGGCATATACTCCGAGGAGGTCACGATACGGAACAGCGGCGCGCCGGGGGCATACATCCGCATAAAGGGGGAGAAGGGCGCGATACTGGACAGCCGCGACCCGGAATTCGATCCGGCCGACGGGAAGGACAGGTGGGCCGACGAGGGCGAGGGCCTGTTCAGGACTGCTCTCTCCAAACCGACAAATTACGTATCGGCGGAGTACAAGCGGCTCTACGGATTCGAGACCCTCGACGAGCTGAAAAAGCTCACGTCGGCGAAGCGCAACCTCGCCGTAAAGGCCATCGGCGGCTACTGGTACGACAGACAGAACCGTGCGCTCTACGTCAAGTTCTGCGACGGCGCCGACCCCGACACGCGGAAGATGCAGGTGGCCACGCTCGGCCAGGCGTTCCTGCTGGAGGGAGCGAAGTATGTCATAATCGAGGGATTCGAGATACGCACGTACTCCGACGGAATCCGCCTGAGAAGCGGGACCTCCGAGTGCGTCATCCGGAACAACGTCATCCATAACACCGACGGCGGGATAACGATGCGCGGCGCCGGCTGCCACAACAACACGTTCGAGGACAACGACATCGGGCAGTATCCCTCGATGGCGTGGGGAGATTGGGGGCTTTGCAAGGGCACGCGCTACGAGACCTCCTGCATCCACCCGGTGGGCGGCCGGGGAACCGTCATAAGGCGCAACCGCCTGCACGGGAGCTTCAACGGCATCACGCCCTCCGACTGGCGCCGCGATCTGCGGACCGACTGGGACCCTCCCATGCGAGACACCGATATCCACGAAAACGAACTGTACGACATCGGCGACGACGCGATCGAACCCGACGGGACGGGCATGAACATCCGCCTCTGGAAGAACCGCTGCCACTCGCTTTTCCACCCGCTCTCCCTGGCGCCCATTTCCGTCGGCCCCTGCTATGTGATCCGCGACGTCTACTGGAACTACACCGGCGGGTCGGGCGGCCTCAAGATCCGCTGCCTGAGCGACATGGCGACCAGCGCCGGCAGGTGCTACCTGTACCACCTGACCGTTCACACCAATCTGCCGGACCGCGAGGCCTTCCGGATTACCAGCCAGACCCAGTGGGAGAACTTCGTAATAAGGAACTGCATCTTCCGGGGCGTGAGCGGCGTGTTTTCGGACAACACTCCGGCGAAAAGGACTCTGCCGGTGTCGCTGGACGGCGATTGCCTCTTCGCGGCCGGCGGGAAATCGTTCGTCAAGTTCTCCGGACGCCGGTACGCCGGCATCGAGGAGATGCGGAAGGACGGCCACGAGAAGAACGGCATACAGGCCGACCCGCTGTTCGTGGATCCTGACACCCCCGACCGGACGAAGGCGGACTTCCGGCTCAAACCGGACAGCCCGTGCATAGACAAAGCCATCCCGATCCCGAACATCAACGACGACTTCGACGGCAAAGGACCGGACATCGGGGCGTTCGAGTTTTCCGCGAAGGGCCGGTGATAAGCCGGAGGGCGGCGCCGGGCGCCGCGGCCGTGCGCGGCGCGCCCGGCCGTGTCCTTCGGAAGGAGGGGCGGGAGGACGGGTTGACGTTCGCGGCCGGCACGGGCAACGCCCCGGCCCGCCGCCTGGTGCTCGCGGTGGATACCGACAGCAACGTGTACGCGCTCAGGCTCGACCTCGCCGCTGCCGCGGGGCGAAAGGGACCGTGAGGCGGCGCAGGGTGGTGGCGACGGCGACAGCCGCGCGCCGGCGCCGGGAGGGCGCGATATCTCCTGATGGTGCGCGAGTAGGGAGAGAGGGACGGCCGGACGCCTGCCCGGGATGCGGCGCCGCGAGGTGCTGTGCCTGTCGGGACCGTCGGCCCCGCCGCGACCGAACCACGAGGGCCGGCAGCAACAGATACGGATGCTGTTCGATGCCGCGGCCGGATGCGCCGGAACTGCGGGTCCGGCCGCCAGAAGACCCGGCGCTCCGCTCCGACCCGGGCGCGGGGTAGCGGCTGCCAGTCGCGCCCGTCAGCGCAGGGCAATGCCGGGCGGAGGGACGGTCCGGTCTCCACAGGGAGGGCCGGGTAAGGGGGCGACAGACAATTGCCGCACAGGCGGCATGTGCGGCGGCCGCGGCGAACGCCGGCGGGCAGAGGAAGGGAACCGGCGGTCTCCGCGGCGGATGAGGAAAGGAGGCGTGGGCATGAGAGGCATGGTCCCATGCGCAATGGTTTTGCTGGCCGTCGCGCCACGGTTCTGCGCGGCCGGGGAAGTGTCATTCTCCGCGAAGCCCTCGGCGGCGAAGGAGGGGGACGGGGCAAAGATAAGTTTCGCCGTATCGGCCCCGACGGACGTCGAGGTCGCCGTCCTGGACGCGAAGGGAAACGTCGTGCGCCACCTGGCAGCGGGCGTCCTGGGCGGAAAAAACCCGCCGCCCGAACCGCTGAAGCCGGGGCTTTCCCAGGAACTTCTCTGGGACGGCAAGGACGACTTGGGCAGGCCGGCCCATGGAGGACCGTTCAAGGTCAGGGTGCGCGCCGGTACCAGGGTAAAGCCCGGCGGGTTCATCGGCGAGGCGGACGTACTGGAAAGCAGCGTCTACGGACTCGCGACCGACGAACAGGGGCAGCTCTACGTCGCCACCGGCGGCGGCTACGGCGGCAACCTGTTCACCATAAAGGTCTTCGACCGCGCCGGGAAATACCTGCGCACGATATTCCCTTACCCGGCGAACCTGAAGGTGGAGGATGTCGCGGGTTTCGCGAAACACGAGCCGCGCGACGGCAGGCTTAACCCCCCGCAGTTCAACCCGCTCCTGCCGTGGATATATCCGGACGCCCTCGGCGGGCTGATGGGCAATTCCATCCGCGGGAATGTGTTGTGGCTGACCAGCGGCAGCGGAAAGATATGCCGCATCCGCGCCTCGGACGGGGCGTGCATATCCTGGAATGCAGGCAAGCCGCCGGCGCCGCCGGCGCTGGGGCCGATCTGCTGGGCCGCCTCGCCGGACGGCAAGACCCTGTACCTGGCTGGCTGGGCCCTGCCGGGAAGGAACGTTCCCGACGGACAGGTATTCCGCGTGGACCCGGCGACGGGGGAGCGCTCGACCTTCGTCAGGATAGACGTCCCTGCCGACAGCTTCTGGCTGACGGAAAAGAACGGCTGGGACAACTACACGAACTGGGGACGGAAAAACGGCGTCTCCGCCATCCACGGCCTGGCCGTTGACGGCGAGGGCCGGGTGTACGCATGCGACCGCGTCAATCAACGCATCGCCGTTTACGATTCCGCCGGCCAGCTCCTCGGCTCGTCTCCCGTGGAGCACCCCGACCACGTGGCGCTCAGTCCCGGGGGGCAGCACATCTACGTCACCACGCGCAGGATCGTTGATGGCTACAGGGCGATTAACGAGGTCAGGGTCGTGAAACTGTCCGGGTGGAAGGACGGGAAAGTCTTGGCGGAGCTCAAACTGCAAGGCAACAACGCCCCGAGCATGGCCGTGGACGCGACTAAAGAGCCGGCGATCATATGGCTGAGCAACGTCGGCAAGGGCGGGATAGCGCGGATAGAGGACCGCGGATCGGAGTTCGTCCTGACCGGGACGCTCGGCGAAAAGCCGCATCCCGTCCCCGGCGCGATCGTGAAGGTCTGGGCCGACCCGCCGAGCGACAATGTGATAGTCAGCGACGGCTGGGCGGGGCAGTTCTGTTACGATGGCGTCACCGGCGAGCCGCGCAAGTGGCCGCTGAAGGGCATGGAGCTGGCCTTCGACCGGGCGGGCAACTACTACGTCTACGGTCAGAACGGATGGCATGAGCTGGTAACGAGGTTCGACAGAGAGTTCAAGCCGCTCCCGTTCCCGGCCACGGGCAAGAACACCACCACGCTTACCACGACCGGGAAGGACGTCTACGGCAGGTACGGTCACGGCTGGTGCAACAAGGGCCTGTGGGTAGCGCCGGACGGACGGATATTCGTCTACAACATGTACGACTGGTGCAAGTACTTCATAAACGTGTGGGACGCCGAGGGCAGGGCTGAGAAGGGCCCTCGCGTCGCCGACGGCCTGCTTGGTCCCCTGGATGCCGAGGGCGGAGGAGTCTGCGTGGATTTCAAGGGCAACATCTACGTCGGGATGCACGGCTTCCCGAAGTCGGCCCCGGGCGGGCGATCTGACGGCCTCGGATCAGTGGTCAAATTCGGCCCCAATGGCGGAGGATACGTCGCGGCCAGGGGAGAGAAGCCGGGCATCGAGTGGAAGGGCGGGCTGATGGCCTTCGTGGAGGGGGGGCTGATGGCCTGCACCGGACTTGCCCCGCAGCCGGGCAGGGGCGGATGCGTCTGCAAGGAGGCGCGGTTCGACGTGGACGGCTGGGGTCGCCTCTACATCCCCAACGCGCTGGAGTACTGCGTCAGGATCGTGGACAACGCGGGTAACGAGATCGCGAAATTCGGGTACTATGGCAATCCCGACTCCCGCGGTCCCGACAGCGCTATGCCCGAACCGGACATAGCCTTCGGCTGGCCGATGGCGGTCAGCGCTGGCCATATACACAAGGGGCGGATATTCGTCGCCGACACGCTCAACCACCGCGTGGCGCGACTCGAGGTCCGGCACGAACGCGAGGAAACGGCGGAGGTGAAATAGAGCGCGCAAGGCTGGGCGGCGACGGAGACAGCCGCGTGCCGCGATTCACCCCGCCCGCGGGTCCATGACGCGCCCAATGAACAGGATCAGCCCGGACGTCCTCTCGCGGATCAGGAACAGGAACGGCCTGTCGGCGCGGAATATATTTACCCTCGGCACAGCTTTCAGCGCCATCACCACGGCCGTCGCAGCCGCAGCCTCGGTCCCCTCCTCGTTCACATCCACGAAAGCCTTGTGGAACACGTGCTTAATGAAAAGCTCCTTCTTCGGCTCGATGCCCGAAAAATCGGCCTTCCTGTCGTCGAAGGCGTCCCTCATGCCCAGAGTCTTAAGCTCCGGCACCAGATCCCTGGTCCCCCACGTCATCCTGAACCTGGGCAGGTATATCTCGACCGTTCGCGGCAACATCAGACCCATACACATCTGCAGATTCCCGACCGTGAGCTCTTTTTCCACCTCACCCAGCCCGACCCCCTTCGCGGGCAACAGGACCGTCATCGAAATCTCGTTGCCGACGTAGGGCATATCGAGCATCTGGAGGCGTCCCTCGACCTCCCCGTACCGGATCAACCCGTCGTCCTCCTTTGCTTTCTGATACATCGCCGGCACGTTCGTCCTCGCGCCTCCCTCCAGCTCGAACGGCATCTCGCGGGTGTTCTCCTTTTTGAATTGCAACGCCCAGAGACCTTTGAAGCAGATCGCGTTGGTCAGCACGAGCCTGGTCAGCGGAGTGATCCCGCCGGGCGGCACGAGGTCCTTTATCTTTCCCCGCGTCCTGTCCTCGACCCAGTCGTTGATCGTCTTCCTGGCCGCCTCCGTCGCGCCGGCGAAATCCACGGCCTCCAGCGACGCCCCGTATGTCTTCTCGTTCAATGCCAGGAAATCCGGCAGGAACCCGTAACCCTTCTGCCCGAAAAGCCTGTTGGCCGCGCTCAGCTCGAAGCCGCGCTTCTTCCCGCCCGGCCCCGCCTCGGCATTCAGAAACTTCACGACCTCTCCGAACGCCTCGTGCCGCCTGTCCTTCAGAACCTCCAGGCGGAGGACTTCGGCCATCTGCCTTTCCGTTTCCCCCCTGGCCCCGGCGCTAGTCATCGTCAGGGCCGTCGCGATGCTGCAAGGGGAGAAGAACAGATTGCCCGTTTTGTCCGATTCCCTGAGCCGGCCATAGAGGTCCAGGCCGAAGGCGTTCACGGCCTTGGCCACTACGCCGATATCCTTCGGCGGCCCGGGCCTGTATATTGCCGATACGCGGGACAGCTTCTTGCACCTTCCCCCTCCGGTGTCCCTGCTCGCGAGCACCGCCACGATCCCCGCCGCAACAACCGCCGCGGCGGCCGCCAGCAGAAACCATCCCGACATGGCCTTTCCCCTCCTCTGTCAAAGCCGGTCCCGCGCAGGACGCTGCTCCGCGGGCACCCCTCGGACTCCGTTCGGGGCGCTAGCGCTCCCGCAGGAGATGTGTCGCCGGACGCCCAGTAATTGTTTCCCGCCCCGTATGTGTGGAGCATAGGGGCGCTGGGTATATGTGGTAGCGCTGTTTTTGTTCCGCCCGAGCGCACCCCTGCAAGCAGCAGCCCCAGCCAGCACACGGCAAACAGTTGCGATGTCTGTCCGGGCGGCCGGGCCGGAGTTTCCTGCCCGGAATCCCTTCGTCGCCTCTCCGGGATGCATCCGCGGAGCGCCTTCTTCGCCGCCATTGCAATCCGAGGCAGCCCGGGCGGATCCCGCCGCCCGGCTGCGCGGATCGGGAATCACCGGCGCGCACACATCCCGGCTCATCCGGCGACGCCGGCCACTACAAGTTCCCCGTGCAGCACTCCGCGCATGGCGATCAGCCTGTCAGCCTCGCGGCGCACCGCCTCCGCCGCGCCGCGCAGGACGAGCACCTCCAGGCATATGTCCTCGGAGACGTGTACGTGCAGCGAGGATAGCACCTTCGCGCTGGCGTGATGCTGGAGTTCGGTCATGCGCTGGAGCAGTCCGCGGCAGGAGTGGTCATACAGGAGCGTAAGCGTGGCGATCTGCTCCCCCGCGCCCGATTCCCAGGATTCGCGGATCAGGCTGTCCCGGATCAGGTCTCTGAGCGCCTCGGACCTGTTGGCATAGCCGCGCCTGGCGATCAGCTCGTCGAAGGCGCGCAGCAGGTTCCCCGGTAGCGACGCGCCGAAGCGCGTCACCGGTCCGGAGTTCAATGCCGCCAGATCGCGGATACTCCGTTTCTGCCGGTCAGGCCCTGTGCCGTCCTTCGCCGACGAATGTTCGTGCATCCCGGCCGCCCTCCGATACCCGCCCGTCCCCGGCCGCAGCCAGCCGCTACAAGGGCATCCAGGGCCGGCGCGCGCCCGCAAAAGTTAACCGGATCCATCGGTTTTCGTCCATACCCAGCCGCGGGATACGAGCCTTCGGGGTGCATGGCCGTAACTGCGGCGCTCGGGATATGTGTGGGGGAATGGATGCCAGATCCGCCATCGCCTGCCCCGTTCGAAGGACGCGGACGGACATACGC
>JAOACM010000765.1 GCA_026417845.1 Planctomycetota bacterium
GCTTCAAGCCCAGAGAACCTAGCTCCTTTTCCAGTTCCCCTGGTAACTTGTCTACTTTTTTCTTTATGTTAAGTATTTTCTTAAGGTGCTTATAAACATCCATCCCAGTATATTTACCCCTCCCAATATTGATTTTTTTAGCCGTTTGCATGTATTTCTCTATGCCTTTAATAGATAGTCTCATAAAATCCTGATCCTTGTGGCCACTCAGGATAGCATAATCGTTTCCCCAAATAAAGCGCTCCAAAACACTGTAACCCTTCTTATCCTTTAGCTCACATATTTCTCCGTGCCTATCGGGATCAAATAGGTATCCTTCTTTCGCCATCACGTGAGCTACGGTATTTCCTCTTGAATTAGCGAGCAAGAGAATTTCCCTGTGTCTGTCTGGATCGAATTTGTATCCCTTATTGGCCATCTCGTGGGCCACTGTCCATCTTTCGTTATCAGCAAGACGTATAATATCCGCATCTTTGTCTGGGTCAAATTTATAACCATTCTTTGCCATCACATGAGCTACCGTCTGGCCCCGATCATTCACAACTCTTTTGAGGTTTTCTTCTTGTTTAAAAACGTAGCCCATACTAACAATCCACTCAAGCAGAGTCTTATACTCATACCCAAATTGTTTTAAAACTTCCCAGTCAAACTGGTCTTCTTGTATGGCAAGAAGGCTCTGAGTGTCTCTCCGCTTTATTATTCTAAGAAGCTTTGCCTTAGTTACTTTCTTCGTTATTCTCTTGTTCTTCATGGTCACACTTCCGCGCAATTCATTCTAGTAAACCTGTGACCTTTCTGCTTTTATGTTTCCCCATAAATCCCTCTTTGCAGTGCAAACTCGTGTTAGAAACTACCAGCATGTCCGCGCACGCCGTAAGCGCCGAAAGCTCCTTTCTAAAGTTTAGCCCAGCATACTCAATCATAAGGAATCCTCAGTAGAAGCGGTGCTCCAGTCTTCTTCTTTAGTGACTTTTTCAAACGTAGTTATATGAACATTCCTTACGTCTTTCAGACCTTCCACGAAGGAAGTTACGCCATCGGAGCATATGGCAAAAATCACTTGCGTGTTGGGATTTTTCTCTATGAGTTCTCTTACATTTTCCGCACCAGGGCAATACCCATCGGTAAAGTAGACTATAATATGAGGCTTGTCAGTCTTTCTCTCAATGTCAAAAGCTTTCTTGAAAGCATCATAGTAGTCAGTTCCTCCACCACCTTTGTAGCTTGTTTTGTACTTTAAGTAGTCAGAAAAGCCTCTAAAGTCAAAACTGAGGTCTTCTACCACCTTATCATCAGCTTCCATATACCTTATGTCTACTCTTACATCACCACTTCTGTGAAAGGCAGTCAGAGTAGGAT
>JAOACM010000766.1 GCA_026417845.1 Planctomycetota bacterium
GGCCGACGCCGCCGTATCCTGGCTGGTAGAGGCCCTCCGTCGGGGAGGGGAAGGTATTGAGCCTCCGAACGAGGTATTCCCGACGTCCTTGGCGATCCGCGAGAGCGTAAGGCCTGTCGGGTAGGAGCGGGGCGTGGCCGGGAAGCGCGGGGGCGGGATGGGGTGCGCGCCCGGCTTCAGATGTTTCCGGCGGCTGTCCGCGCGGGCCAGGATGGCCAGACGGCCGGCGATTCCGCGCCGCCGGGGGGGCGTCCGACCCCGGCCGGAGGAGCCGCCTTCGTGCGCTCCGACGCCCTCCGGTTTGCTCTTTGATATCGTACCGGGGCGGTTAGAATCCAGAGATGTGCGGGCCCGGGAGGCCTGCCTGGAGCGGTGAAGGCGGAAGGGACTGCGATGGCGAAGGGAGAGCGCGGGCGCGTAAGGTACGTAGTCGGCGAGTTCGAGCGGACTTTCGGAGAATTCGTCGCCTTCGGCGGCGTGATCCCCAGGGCATGGTGCCCCCCCACCGATGTGTACGAAACTCCCGACGCATGGGTGGTGCGCATGGAAGCGGCCGGCGTCAGGAAGGAAGACATCCGCGTCACGATCGAGGCGGGGGCGCTGTTCGTCAGGGGGCGGCGCGCCGAGGTCGCGTCGGGGCCGAAGGAGAGATACCACCGCATGGAAATCAGGTACGGCGAGTTCTCACAGAGGATACCGCTCCCGCCGGACATCGAACCGGAAGCGACCGACGCCAGGCTGACGGACGGGATACTGGAAATCCGCGTGCCGAAGACGAAGGCCAAGGGAAGGTACGCGCGCCCGCTCCCGGACGCCATGTGAACCGGCCGGAGAACGCCGCCAGACGGGGGGGGAAGGAGGCGCGGCCGCGGCGGCCGGCCGCCGCCGGTGAAATTCCACGGGCATGGACAACGAAGATACCAAAGCTCCGAAAGACGACGGCGCCGCCGGGGGAGGATCGGCGGAGAGCGGTGCTCCGGGCGCCGCGGAGACGGTGACGGTTTGCAAAGAAGAGGGCGGAAAGGAGAAGGGCGAGGAGAAACAGGAAGAGGGTCTTCCAAACAGTCTCCCCATCCTCCCGATGCGCGACGTGCCGCTCCTGCCCGGAGCCATGGCTTCCCTCGCCATCGGACGGAAGGAATCCGTCAGGCTCGTGGACGAGGCCGCGCTCGGCTCCCGCCTGATCGGAGTTTTTGCCCAACGGTCGCCTGACGTCGAAACTCCGGACGCCAGGGATCTTTTCGAAGTCGGCGTCGTGGCCGTCATACTCAGGATGCTGAAGATCCCGGACGGCACCGTGCGTCTGATGGTGCAGGGGCTGCGCAGGACCAGGCTGGTGAGGATGGAGGCGCGGGAACCGTACC
>JAOACM010000767.1 GCA_026417845.1 Planctomycetota bacterium
GCCAGATTCAGTTCGCGGGATTTGACTCCCCACGCGGCCGCGAACCTCGATGCGGCTGCCAGCGCCTCCCGGGCCTTCCCGGGGTCGCGTACGCCGGCCCGGATCGCCAGACGCGGGATCAGGCGGAGAGGCAACGGAGCGCCAGCGGCGCCGTCGAGCGATGCGGCGATGGTCGCCTCCCCGGAAAACAGCGCCTCCAGCACATCGCGCCTGAAGTCCACGTTCGATGCCTTTTCCGCATCGGCTATCCCGGCCCCGATACGCCGGCCCGCGTCGGTCCCGATCGCGTCGAAAAACGCCAGCACCGCGTCGCAGGCGCTTCGCGGATCGAACCTGAACGCGACCGCGGCGACGGCGTCGGCGGGCACATCGCGGAACGGCGCGCCTTCCAGCGGCACATCCGAAGCCAGCGCCAGGATTCCCTTCCGCTCCTTCGCTTCCAGCCGGAGCATTTCGCGGAGCATCCCGCCCTCGATCCGCAGTGACCAGGCGATCCCGCGAACCCCGCCGGCCCCCGCCATTCCCAGACGGCGTTTAAGCGCATCAGTAGCTGCAGGCGTCAGGATGGATTCGAGGCGGCCGATGTCGGCGTATATGGCCGCGTCGGGCGCTCCGCCCTCCGGCCGCTCCATCGCCCGCCGGAAAAGTGCATTGCTGCGGAGCTGGCCGGTTTCGTCATTCCGCTTCATGTTGCTGAGGAGCGTCTCGACCGTCTTCCTGGCGGATCGGCCGGGTCCGGCCGCCGAAACGAGGAAACCGTCCGCTACGGAGAAGGCTGTTTCCGGCGCTGCGGAGTCTTCGGGCGCGACAAGAACCCTGACCGTGCGGCCGGCGAACGGATAGGACGTGTACCTGAACGTTCCGCCGGTCATCATGACGAAAGTCCCGATCATGCCGTCGAGGGAGACGGAAAGAGGCTCGGCCTGATCCCCGGCATACATGCCCAGCACGAGAACGGGCACGGGAGTTCCTGAATCCGCAATGCCGCCGGCCCCGGCCTTCCCGCCGGCCGCCTCCGCTCCCCCGGCTCCGCCGGCGTCTCCGTCTCCGCCGCCTCCAGCCCGGGCGCCGGCCGCAGCATCGGTCGTTCCGACATCGGCCGGAACGGCCGCCAGCGTTATCTCGCCCCGGATCGCGTCAAGGAGGTCCTTCGGATGCGTCCTCAGGACCTGCTGCGCGGCGAACAGCATCGTCTTCACTCGGGATTCCGCTGGCGCGAAGGCGGCCCGGAAAGATTCGTGCGAAAGCGCTTTCCATGTGCCGGTTTCCCGCAATTTTTCGAACGAGGAGCGCGGGTCCGGCATCGTCAGGACGAAGACTGCGCTGCCGGGCAGCGCCCCCGCGAACGACGGCGGCTCTCCGGG
>JAOACM010000768.1 GCA_026417845.1 Planctomycetota bacterium
ACAGGGTGCTTCGCACGGCAGATTCGGTGACGCCCGGGTTGCCGGCATGGCAGGTTCTGGCATCGCTGGCGGCCTTCGCTTCAGTCTACGCTATCCTGCTCGCGATCTGGCTGGTGGTTTTGCGCGAGACCGTCCGGAAGGGGCCAGATGTTGCTGGCGCGGCGCCGACAGTCGGATACATACCGTCCTCGCCGGGCGCCGGGCCGGTATCCGCGGCTCAGGACGGCGGGTCGAGACAGGGAGCGGAGGCGCCCGGAAGAGCCGGGCATGGAACGGCGTGGCCAGCGGGGACGGAGGCTGCCGGGTCGGGAACCGGGGAGGCAGGGGAATGACGCTGACGCTGCTCCAGGTCGCGTGGTTCGCCGTAATAGCCCTGTTTCTGGCGGCTTATGCCGCGTTGGACGGATTCGACCTCGGCGCCGGCATGTGGCATCTTTTCGCGCGGGATGAGAAGGACCGCCGGATCATCCTGCGCGCGATAGGTCCATACTGGGATGGAAACGAAGTCTGGCTGCTCGGGGGCGGAGGGGCGGTCTTCGCGGCGTTTCCGGCGGCCTACGCGGCGCTGTTCGGGACGGTCTACCTGCCTGTGATGGCCCTGATACTGGCGCTGATATTAAGGGCTGCCGCCGTCGAGTTCCGGGGGAAATTCGGATCGGCGGCTTGGCGCCTGGCTTGGGACATTGCGTTCGCGGCAGGGAGTTTCCTTGTCGCCTTCCTGCTGGGGGTTGTCAGCGGCGCGCTGCTTGAAGGCGTTCCGCTCCGCGCGGATCAGGCCGCGCCGATCCATCCGCTGGCCATCCTGACTCCGTATTCGGCGCTTTTCGGACTGATGGCGGTGTTCGGGCTGGCCGGGCACGGCGCCCTGTTCCTGGCTATGAAGGCGGGCGGCGAGGTATCCGGGCGGGCCAGGAGATGGGCATCGGCCGCCTGGAGCGCGTGGGCCGTGACGGCCGGTGCTGCAGCCATCGCGACGGCGAGGGCCGATGCGCCCGTCGCGGCACGTTTTTCCTCCTTGCCGGCGGCGGTGCTGCCGGTCCTGACTGTCGCAGCAGCGTTCCTCGCCGGATGGTACAACGGCAGGCGCAGGGAGGAGGCGGCCTTTGCGTGTTCGGCCGCGGCCGTCTGCGGGGCCGTCCTTTCTGTCGCCGTGGCGCTGTTCCCCCGCCTGGTTCCAGCGCGCGGCAGACCCGATCTCGACCTTACGATATTCAACGCATCGTCCTCGCCAGGCACGTTGCTGGCGATGCTCGTTATCGCCGCCACAGGCATGCCTTTCGTCATCGGCTATACAATCTGGATGTATCCTGTCTCTTATACACATCT
>JAOACM010000769.1 GCA_026417845.1 Planctomycetota bacterium
AGATGTGTATAAGAGACAGGCGGCAGGAGAGCGGGATCGGAAGGATCGCGGGGACGATCATCCGGGCTGTTGAGAGGCGCCATCGGTCATGCGCGGCGGATTTTCCGGCCGTATATCGGACGTAGTCCTGGGCCTGGCCGGCGCGGCGGCCCTTTCTCTGATCGGTGCCGCCGGCTACCGCGAGGCGGTCGAGGCAGCGCGTCCAAGGCAGGTTGAGCCGCCGGGGATGACCGCCGCCCGCCGCGCCATGGACGCCCTGACGCCGGAAAACGGCTGGTTCCCGTATCTGGCAGACCCGATATTCGGATTCGAAAGCGGCCTCGACGAATGGCGCCTGGAGGAACGCGGGGACGGGCCGCGGGAGATTGAGACCTCCGACGGCGGGAAGGAGGGATGCCGCCCATCCCAGGGGAAATCGGCGCTGTCCGTCCCGGTGGCGTTCCCCGATCCGACCACCGTGTTCAGGTCGCCTCCGGGCGTGGCCGGCGTGCGAGCCTTCGTATACGACGTGTACGTCCCCGAAGGCGCCCCGGGCTTCATCGGCTGCCTGATGTTCCTGAAAGACAAGGACGGCAGATGGTTTCAGGCCCGCAACCCCCACAGGCTCATACCGGGAAGATGGAACACCGTCGTGGCGGAAATCTCCGGCGGATCCCCGGATGTAGCGCCCCTCGGCCACATGGGTTCCTGGGATGCGTCGCAGGCCACGCAGATAAGGACGATCGGCTTCACGTTCTACGGGAGCGAACCGTGGAAAGGACGCCTGCTCCTGGACAATATCCGGGGCTGCATGCTTCCGGACCGGTTCATTTCGATGCTCGACCGCGTCGCCGCCAGGGGGATACCCGACGCTGAAAAGCTGAGTCCGGCGGAACTGGAGGACCGGAAGAAGCGGGTGGAGGCGCTGCGATCGCTGGTGCCCGCGGCGCGCGCGGCCGCCTCGGCTGCGTCCTCGAAGCTCGAACTGCTGAACTGGACCGCCGGGCCGGACACGGTGCCGCGATTCGGAACGTTCGAGATCCGCTTCGAACTCCCAGGCCAGATAGATAACCCCTTCGATCCCAACATCGCGGACGTATCAGCCGCGTTCATCGCTCCTTCAGGGAAGCAGATCGGGGTCTTCGGCTACTACGATCAGGACTACGAGCGGCGGCGCGCGGACCTTAAGGACGATCTGATCCCGGTCGGCAGGCCGTTCTGGAGGATCAGATTCACGCCGAGGGAGGTCGGCGAATATTCGTATTCCGTGCGGGTCAGGGCGCTGGGGGGAGAGATAGTCACGTCGAAACGGACATTCAGGACCGTCCAGTCGC
>JAOACM010000770.1 GCA_026417845.1 Planctomycetota bacterium
AACTTGCACTGTGCAGCACTGGAAGTGTCTATGCGATCCGCCAGGGCGCGCAAAGCCCTCGTGCGAATCGAGCCGGTAGCGGCTAGTATTTCCTGGAAAAGCCCCTCGGAATAATCATAGGTGGCATGGATTCCCGATCCCGGCAGTATATCGTGGAAATGGTTGAACAGGGCGTGTCTCCAGAATCGAACCAGGATGTCCTGCGGATACGGCATCCCCGCCACGGAACCGGCGATTAGGGCCGCAGTCTCCGATTCAGGTAGCACAATTTCGCTTACGCGGTTAGCGCGTTTTACCCGGCTCTGAGATGTGTAGCAACCCTCGAAGGTGAAGTTTAGATCCTTGTCGATTACTGGCAACTTCGGATTCGCTTTTTCTATCGCCGAGTAGAATTCATCGGTCGTGCTGAGTTTAACGGTTGGGAATATCGGCCATTTCGATATCTCACGGAACTTGCGAAGGTCGGCTCTTGTGGGCCCGCCGCCGTGGTCACCTATGCCGTACAAGAACATAAAGTCCTTCAAACCGGTTTCCTTCACGTACCAGCAGAACAGGTGACGCATCGCGTTGGGGTCAATCCGTCCGTTGTAACCCCCTTTGTCGTTATAAGCGAGAACTTCGGACCCGTCCGGTGCCCTCCACTTGAAAAGCCACGGCCCAGGCCCCGTGCGGCAGAAGTAGTAGCGAGTTACGGCGCCGCGCGATATGATTGCCGGAACCGTCCATGCATGCCCAAAAGTGTCGGGCGACCAATCGATCTTTACATCTTCCGGTTCCAGGCCGAATTTCTCCTTGAAATATGCTCTGGTGTACAGCAGATGACGGCAGAGCGCCTCTCCGGACGCGATGTTCTTGTCTCCTTCCACCCACATACTGGCAGTAACATCCCATTTGCCTTGCCGGACGCGTCGCTTAATCATCCGGAAGACCTCAGGGCAGTACTGTTCCATTGCGATGTAGACTGACGCTTGGCTCTGTGAAAACCGGAATTCGGGAAACTCATCCATCAGTTTGTCAACTGTCAAAAATGTATCGTGCGTCACGTTGACCGTCTCCTGCCACGGCCACATCCAGTTCATATCTATATGTGCGTGCCCGCAGCAGTGGATGGTATACTCCTTTGCTACCTTGCCTATCGGCGAGAGAATTTGCTCCGCCTTGCGAACGACGTTCTCGAGGTTAATGGCCCCTCTGCGGGAGATCGCATTTCCCACAAGATCCAGAGCTTCAAGAATCAGCTTCCGCCATTCCTCTTGTTTTTCAGGGAATAGCTCAGCGAAACTGCGCGCGAATTCTATTTCGCCCCTAAATCTCTCCATTGGAGCGGCGGCGGTTTCCTGTGCTTGTTTGAGAC
>JAOACM010000771.1 GCA_026417845.1 Planctomycetota bacterium
TAAGAGACAGTTCCAACGTAATGTTTGGTTGGGCGGAGATTCCGGTGACGTTTGACAAGAAGCTGAAACAGGGCAAACCATTGGGCTACTTGTTGGGTGTGGTGCCGGTGCTGGGAACCGCCCGTGCGGTTCATGAACACTCCGTTGTGATAACCGGCGAACGGAAGGGGATAGGAGGCGATGGGCCTGAAGTCTTCCATCGGCCCGAAGTGCGTCAGCGTCGGGGAGACCCTTTCGTTCTCCTGCGTATGGTGGCGGGTGACCAGAAGCCACGAGGCGACGTAGATGTGCCCGGTAGTCGGGTGCACGTTTATGGTGACGGGCATCTTCACTGGGGCCAGCGACTTCAGGAGTTTTCCGTCCTGGTCGAACACCTGTATCCGGTCGTTCATGCAGTCAGCCACGTAGACCCGGCCCTTCGCGTCGCACGCCACGGACATCGGGCACTTGAAATGCCGTTCGTCGTTCCCCTCGTCTCCAAGCTTCAGGCTCCCCGCGAAAAGCTCAGGCTCCTTGTTCCCGAGGTATTCCAGGCGCAGGACGGCGGGCAGCCAGTGCCAGGAACTGCCGCAGTAGCCGGTCAGGTAGACCCACTTGCCGTCCGGCGAGAAGGCGGCGCTCCGCGGGTATACCTCTGCTTCCTTCCCCTCGTGCCCCGGCATGGAGACCCAGGTCTTCGGCCCTTCCAGAGACATCCCGCCCGTCGTGCCGTCGGTCGCCATGCGGTTCAGAGATCGCTTCACGAGCGCCAGCTTCCCCGGTTCGCCGGCTCCCCTGCCGGGAAGCAGCGCCATGGCCGACGCGGCCGTGCCGTACTTGCACAGGCCACGGTCGCCGGTGTTGTCTCCGGAGGTAAAAAGCGTGGCCTGCACTATCCCGTGCCAGACGGGCATCAGGCGCCCGTCCTGTGGAAACTCCATCCATTGCAGGCCGATCACTTTCGACAGCGCGGCCTGCAGCGATTTCGGCGAACCGGACCGCGCCTCCTCGGACGAATAATCCGGCGGGAACGGATAGACCGTCCGGATATAGTTGCCGGCGTGGTCGAACTGGCGGATGTGATCCACCCCGCCGCCCTCGAACACGTAAACGCCCTCCGGCGCCGAAGCCATCAGCGGCCGGTGCCCGGGGGCGATCCTCTTCTTCGGGCTCCAGTAAAGCGTCCGTTCGAAGCGGGGCTTCAGCCCCAGCGACACCCGCACGACCAGCTTATCCTTGTCGTCTATGTACCTCCCCTGGTCGTCCTTACCGTCCCAGACGATCGCCTGCTTCTTCGAGCCCCTCTGGAACGGTTCCGGCGCACGATCCCCTAGCACCCCGCTCGCCAAGTGCCGCACTATCCTCGGCTC
>JAOACM010000772.1 GCA_026417845.1 Planctomycetota bacterium
TCAGGCTCTTTGACCGGGCGCTGAGGCAGGAACATATAATAGACGACAGGGGCAATCCGGGCCCGTCAGGTCCGTTCAGCATAATATCCCATTCCTTCGGGGCCATCGTGGTCCGGTTATGGATGGAGCTGTACTATCCGCGCGGCGACTGCCCCGTCCGGCGCCATCTGATGCTCGCTCCGCCCAACTCCGGCTCGCGCCTGGCCTCCGCGGGCCGGCGTACCCCGGACGCATTCTTCAATCTGGGGCGCGCCATGCTGCAGGAGCTTGAGCTCGGCAGCTTCTTCCTCTGGGATCTCAACACGCTGTACGTGAAATCCGGCAAGCCGGACCAGCCGCCGTACCTGTTCGTGTTCGCCGGACTGCTGCCGGAGAACGACGGCTCCGCGTATCCGAAAGGCGCCGGGGAGGCCGAGTCGGACGGCAAGGTCAGGGCCGCCTCAGCCAACCTCAACATCCTTAGGATAAACCGCCGCGGCGAGTCGCAGGAAGGACCGCGGACGGCATTCTTCGTCTTTCCCGATCATGGCCACTCCGGCCCCCGCGGACTGGCCGGACACATCCCGGCGCGGGGCTGGGAGGGAGACGCGGTAGTCGAGAGGATCCTGCAGTGCCTCAGGGTCAATTCCGCGGCGGACTACAGGGGGCTGTGCGAGTCGTGCTATCCGCGGGACCTGAGGCGTTCGCAGCTCATGGTCCGCGTCCGCGACCAGTACGGGCGGGACGTGCCCGACGTGCTGGCGGAGTTTATGGTGGACGAGAAGCGGAGCGACGGATTCATCCTGCACGCGCGGAGCGATTCGCCCTTCAACGCCCTCGCGCTCTACCTGGATGCCGTGGCGCTCAAGGCGCGCGCCCGGAAGGCGGCGATCCGCATCTCGCGGCGCCCGTCCGGGCACTTCAACTACGGGACCGGCGTGACGGTGCCGCTGCTTGATCACGATGGGGCGCTCGACCGTCTGCGGCCCGGCCGGTCCACCATGGTCGAGGTCATGCTTACGCGTTCGACGCGGGGGGCGCGCTTCGAACCCGGCCAGCCGCGGCCGACGGCAGGACCGGCCGACCTGCCGCGCGGACCGGGCTACGATAATCAGGGGTCCGTGGCGCAATGTTGACGGGGCGCATGCCGCACGATCGCTTCCCAGCCGGATTATCCCCGCACGAAGGGCCGGCCGGATTTCCCGCGCTCCGGACGCCTGCGGCCTGCTCCGCCTCGTCCTCTCCCCGGCGGCTTCCGGCTGTCGCGCCGGAATCGCGCGCCCGCAAGCGCGATTTCCGCGTAATCGTTTGCCGCGTTCAAGCTTCGGCTGCTGTTTGCAGTGGTGCGCCCGGATGGGACGACGAT
>JAOACM010000773.1 GCA_026417845.1 Planctomycetota bacterium
GCGACGGCCTGGGCAACATCTACACCGCCGAGAACGGGAACGTCCGTGTGCGCCGGATCTTCAAGGACAAGGACGGCCGGTGGATGGTGGACACCGTCGCCGGCGGCGGCAAGCGGGTACTCAAGGACGGCGAGAGCTGCCCGCCGCTGGAAGTCAACCTGGGCGGCCAGATCGCCGTCGCGGCCGCTCCGGACGGAACGCTGACCATCATCAGCGCGCACCTGGGGGTTTTCAGGATGGATGCGGATCGGAAGGCCATCCGAAAGCTGGGGGAGTGGACCGGGGGGGGGAACGCATATTTCATCTGGCGAATCGACGACGGCGGAATCGTGCGGGTGTCGGCCGAGGGGAGGATCGAACGCATAGCCGGGCTCTCCCACGAGGAGTTCCTGAAGGTCAGCAGGGGAAAGGGCAAGCCCTACCACATCGGCGACGGCCCGCCGCTGACCATCTACATAGACACTCCAACCAGCTTGGCGGCCTCTCCGGACGGTTCGTGCGTCTATTCCTGCGGCGGCGATGAATACGATATCCGCCGCATCCCAACGGATCTCAAAACGACATCGGCCACACTGCTCTGCAACGGCCGCTGGTACGTCCTGCCGGTTCATGGCAACAGGAACCGCGGAAGCGTGAATTTCACCCCGAACCTGACCGGCAAGTCCGCGGCGGAGGGCGGGCCGCTGTGCAACATGTCGGTCTGCCACCTGCATGGGAGAGATTACGAGGGCAACCTTTACGGGTCGGTCTACCCCTGGGTCGGCGCCACGCTTTCGATCGAGGGGTCCGGGCAGCTCCGGACGAAAATCTTCCGCCTCCGGCGCGCAAAGTAGAGAAGGAGACCGCCTTATGAAATGCTCGAAGCCGATCCTTGTCATCATGACCCTCGCGAACTCCTACGCCTTCACCGGAGACATCGCGGCTGGCCCGCGGATCGAGGTCGCTCCGTATCCCCCCGACGCGCGCGACCAGTCAGCCGCGAGGGCGGCGTTCGACGGCGACAAAACGTACCTCGTCGTCTGGCAGCATGGGCGCGATTTTTACGAGACGGAGACCTCCGATATCCTTGCGGCTCGCGTATCGGCAGACGGCAGGCTGCTCGATGAAAAGCCTCTTGCCGTGTGCGCGGCCGCGGATTCGCAGCTGGCCCCCGCAGTGGCCTTCGCCGGCGGGGTGTTCATGGTCGTATGGAGCGATTTGCGCAACGGAAAGGACTTCAACATCTACGCCGCAAGGGTTGCTCCCGACGGCAAGGTTCTCGACAGAGACGGTTTCCAGGTCGCGGGCGGGGAACGCAACCAGTATGGGGCGAGCGTAGCGGCGGGAGACGGCAGATTCCTGGT
>JAOACM010000774.1 GCA_026417845.1 Planctomycetota bacterium
CATCTGACCGCCGGCCTTTCTTTATGTGCGAGTACGCCCATGCGATGGGCAATGGTCCGGGCAACCTGAAGGAATACTGGGACGCCATATGGGCGCACCCACGCCTGATGGGCGGCTGCGTATGGGAATGGTGTGATCATGGGATAAGACAGAGGACGCCGGAGGGCGTTGAGTACTTCGCCTACGGCGGCGACTTTGGCGACTGGCCTAATGACGGCAATTTCTGCATAGACGGCATGGTCTTCCCAGACAGGCGTCCGCATCCAGCCCTGATTGAGTACAAGAAGATACTGGAACCGGTCCGGGTGGAACCTGTTGACCTTGCTGCCGGAAGGGTCCGTGTCATCAACAGATACGACTTCCTGACACTGTCGCACCTGCGGTGCGAGTGGCGGATAGAAGTGGAGGGGAGGATTGCCGGTATGGGAACTGTCGAACTCCAGCCGATCCCTCCAAGGGAAAGCTCGGAGATGACCTTGCCCGCCTCCGCGTCCGCCATTTCCAGCAGCTTCCCTCCGCTGCTCAATATGAGCTTCAGGCTCAGGGAAGATACACCGTGGGCCCAGGCCGGACACGAAGTAGCCTGGGCCCAGTTCGAACTCCCCTGCGCGCCAGCCACGGCTGGGACGACCGGACTCGTCGGGAACAAACCTGTCCGGGAAGAACAGGCCGGGAAGCCACCGTTGGACATAGAAGAGAAAGCATCTGTTCCAGCCGCGAAAGGGGCTGGCGGAGAAAGGAATAAGGCGAAGAAGAGAGGAGCGGGGCGCATGGCATCATCGGAAGAGGTTCGTACTGGCAATGTTAAAGCCCCGATGCTGGCGCCGCCCCCCGCGCCCCCCGCCAGGACCCCAATCAGATCGGAGAAGCACGCTCTCTCATTAAGGACCGAAGGACGTACGGCTTTGCTCGCCGGGCCATCTTTCGAAATCGCCTTTGACCTCATCCGGGGGACAATCGCTTCGTGGGAATTCGAGGGATTCCAGCTGATATCCCGCGAACCGCGCCTGCACATATGGCGCGCCCCGATAGACAACGACAAATGGATAAAAGCCGAATGGGAAAAATGGTCGCTGGATCGCGTCCAGACACGGGTGGACCGCTGCGGGGTGGTGGAAGTTGGAGGGGAAGTTGCGGAATTCGACGTCGAATACTGCATCGCCGCCCCGGGCAAAAAGCCGGCCCTCAGAGGCACGACCCGCTGGAAATTCTACGGATCAGGTGAGGCCGTAGTGTCGCAACATGTGAAACTGGCAGATGATCTGCCTCCCTTGCCGCGCCTGGGCATCCAGCTGGCGATGCCTGCCTATTTCTGCAGGCTTACCTGGTATGGTCGCGGAC